>CAKSZU010000024.1 GCA_934526125.1 uncultured Faecalibacterium sp.
AAGCCTCGTCCAGCTTCTTCACGGTCTTCTGCAGATCGATGATATAGATGCCGTTGCGCTCGGTGAAGATATACTTCTTCATCTTGGGGTTCCAGCGGCGGGTCTGGTGACCGAAGTGGACACCTGCCTCGAGAAGCTGCTTCATAGAAACGACTGCCATAGTAAAAATACCTCCAATATTGTTTTGCCTCCGCACACCGTGATCCGCTGCCGTATCGGACGGTTTTGGACTGCCCTCCACCCGGATGGGCACAAAAGGGCATAGTGATGCGTGTGTAATGCTGAATAATAATAGCACAAAGTGCCGGGGGATGCAAGGGCTTTTCAGCGATTTTTCCAAAAAGATCCGTGCTTTTTTGTTTATTTGCCCGCCGATTCCCCGTTCAGGCTCTCCATTCCCATCCGGCTGAGGGCGTAGCCCTTGCCGAACATCAGATCATACTGCAGCAGCCAGTGCTTCTGGTTCCATGCTTCCTGCAGGGTGGAGGGGGTCTGGGTGGTGGTGCCGTCCAGATTCATCACCGTGCCGCGGGTATTGGCCCGGTCTGCCACCTGCAGCTGCCGGTTCAGGAACTGGAAGTAGAGGGGCTGGTCCAGGCCGTAGATGTTCATCATCACCGGCGAGATGTCATAGGCAGCGATGGTGCCCAGGTCCACCGCCTTGTCGGTATAGTTGGACCACATCAGAAGGGTGGTCTGGTGGAGGCGGGGGTCCGAGCTGGAGTCGCTGGCATAGCCGCTGGCGGTAAAGACATCGTAGTTGGAGTCGATGGGGTTGTAGTGGTCGCCCCAGAACACCAGGATCACCGGCTCGTCCACCTGAGAGAAATAATCGGTCAGGCGGCCCAGCATGGCGTCGGCGTCCCGGATGCCGGTAGCAAAATCTTCCAGTGCGCCGATGGTGCTGTCTTTCAGCCCGGCCGGATGCTCGGTCACCTTCACCCGCTCGTCGTCGGGGTAATTATCCCTATTATAATTGGTGTGGTTCTGCATGGTCACCGCATGGAGGAACACCGGCGCATCGGAGGAAGCTTTCATCTTCTCGTACTGCTGGACGATCTGATCCGCCATGGAGTCATCCGTGACAAGGCCGCTGGTCCAGTAGTGCTTGCGCACCTTGGTCACATGGGTCATCTGCTCCAGGGTGACGAAGGTATCCAGACCCAGGTTGGGGTACGCCTTGTCCCGGCTCCAGTATTTGCCCCAGAAGCAATGTACGGCCGCCGTCTGGTAGCCCTGGGTCAGTTTGAGGTAGTTGGGCAGCGAGAACATGGGCTTTGTCACATGCTGCTGGTAGGGCTTGCTGCCGTTGGGCAGGAAGGACACCGAGTAGCCCGTCAGGGCCTCGAACTCCACATCGCAGGTGCCGCCGCCGAAGCTGGGGCTGTAGGCCCGTCCGTAGGCGCTGGTCTGCTGCAGCCGATGGAGATTTGCCGAAACATCGGTATCAAAGGCGAAGCCGTACTGTTCCAGCTCCGAGACATCCCAGTAGGACTCATCCATCACATAGATGATGGTCGGCTGCTTCACGGTCTCCTCTGCGGGGGTCGTGGCACCGTAGGACTCCGGATACAGCGGGGCCGTGGAATATTTCTGCGCGGCCTCGGTATCGTCCAGGATCTCATTGACGGCATCTTCCGAATATCCGTCCGGCTTGGAGATCTCGAGGTTGGTCAGGTTGGTCAGAAAGCTTGTGATGACGCCGTAATAGCGGTAATAGCGGTCCTGCATCCAGGCATCGGGCAGGATCCCGATGGCCTGTGTTACGGCAGGCTGCAGGAACACCCCGAAGATCATCAGGCAGACCGCCGCCGTGCTGGCCAGAAAACCGGCCGCCCGGGGCTTCCAGTCCAGTTTCTGCCGCCCCCGGTAAAGGAAGAAGGAGATCACCAGCAGCAGCAGGATCAGAAGGATCGAGACCACCATGCTGGTCTGGATGTGGATGCCTGCCGCCGAGGCCACGCCTGCCGCCTCGGACACCTGGGCCAGGTCCCAGGGCAGGAAGGGTTCGCCCCGCAGCTGCAGGGTGTAGAAGTTGACTGCCGCCGGGACACAGCCCAGCACCGCCGCCGTAAGGGTCGCCAAGGGGGCAAAGCGGGTCAGCCAGTCCACGGCCAGCCAGACCAGGAACAGCAGCGCCCATGCCAGCAGATAGGCCTCCGCATGGGGGAAGATGTATTTGGTAAAGGTCTCCCCGGTCAGGCTGCCCCGGGCGATCCATTCGGTCAGGAACAGGATGCCCAGCGTTGCCAGCGGCGGGAAGAGCAGCCGCAGACCGTGAAGGTGCAGCGGCGTTTTGCGGTTTCTTTGATCCATAGAGAAAAATTCCTTTCACTTCCGGAAAAATGTTTTTGCCAGTGGAACAGGCTCTGCCCGCCCACGGTTCTCTATTATAATCCTGTTTCGGGTAAAATCAAACCCTGCGGCAGGAAAAAATCAGGAAAAATTTCCGCCGTCCAGCCAGTGCCGCAGCCGCGTCCAGAAACTTTCCTTCTTCGGCTCCGGCGGGGGCAGGCTGGTGCGGACCAGAATGGCGTCCACCCCGATCCGCTCGATCTCGCTCCATGGGATGGTCAGGGTCTCCTCCCGGCCCAGAAGCCCGAACAGCTTTGGCTGCCCGAACAGAAGCAGTGCGGTGATGCGGGCGTCTGCCGGGTCCAGCTCCAGATCATCGGCCCGGCCAAGGCAGGCCCCATTGCTCAGCTGCACGATCTCCTTGGAACACAGTTCCCGGAATGTCATGGCGCTCCCCTCCCCGCGCGTTTTTCTTTATCCTATGCGGCGGCACAGCGCTTGATGCGGCACGGGCAGTTGTGTTATACTGATATATGAAACACCCACAGGGAATCGAGGAAAAAGCGATGTATAAAAATATCATCTTTGATCTGGGCGGCGTCATGGTGGATTTTGACCCCCGGAGCTATCTGGTGGACCGCTTCTGCAACGCCGAAGTCGAGGAAAAGGTCGCACAGCTGACCTTTGACAGCGAGGAGTGGAAGCAGCTGGATGCAGGCCTGATCACCCGCACCGAAGCCAACCTGAAAATGCTGGCCCGCGCCCGGGAGTACGGCTGTGCCTTTGAGGTGCAGGGCGTTCTGGACGACTGGATGCACATCCTGCGCCCCCGCCGCCGGATGCACGAGCTGGTGCAGACCCTGAAATCCAAGGGGTACTGCGTCTATTACCTGAGCAACATCCCCGAGGATGTCCTGGCCCTGCTGACCGAGCGGGACCTGAAGGGCCTGTTTGACGGCGGCGTGGCCTCCTGCGAGGTCCACATCAACAAGCCGGACCCGAAGATCTATCAGGCCCTGCTGGAAAAATATCACCTGAAGGCCGGCGAGAGCATCTTTATCGATGACCGTCTGGAAAACGTGCAGGCCGCCTTCCGGCTGGGCTTTGCCGGCATCCAGATGAAGGACAGCGTCGGTACGCTGGTGCGCAGCCTTGCCACCTGCGGCGTCGTGGTCCACTGATCCCGGAATCGCAAACGCGAAAAACTCCCCGTCCCGAACCGGTTCTCCGGCAAAGGACGGGGAGTTTTCTGCTGTCAGAAGTTATTTTTCTTCAAAGCTCTGGCAGAAATGCGGGGTCTCCACCTGCTGGGTGGTGCAGGAGCAGTGTTCTGTCACCTTGATCTGGGGCAGATCGCACTTGCAGCTCTGGACGTTGTGTCTGCAGGTGCAGACATCGCAGGTAACGCCTGTGTTTTCCATGTTTATCACCTCTCTGACCCTAGGTTGCCCCGGGAGAGAGAAATTATACAATGCACTCAGGATTTTTCGGTTCCGGCTTCCCGCTTTGCCTTCAGGGTCACAGCCACATGCCGGATGGACAGGACCGGATGGACCGGCAGCATCCGGGGGCCGGCCCAGCGCATGACAGCCCGGATCTGTTCCCGCATGGCGGGTTTGTAACAGTGGACCTTGCAGGCGGAACAGAAGGTCTTGGTCTCCATAAAGGGGCAGTGTTCGATGCGGGCCAGCGCGTAATCCTGCAGCTGCCGGCACTCCGGGCAGAGGGTCCCTTTCGGGCTGCGATGCTGTTTGCGGCAATAGAGGCTGATCATCTCGCTGACCAGCAGTTTTTCGTCAGCACGTTTCCGGGCCGGGTCCTTCGGGGTGATTCTGGGCATGGGGTCTGTTCCTCCTGTGATCCATTATTGTTTTTCTCTGAGATGCCCGCAGCGCCGCACGGCGCACAGCACCCCGCAGCACGGCAAAGCAGGCCGTGATCCCGATCGCAACAGCCATTTCCATACACACCACCTTTTCAATGCAAAGCAGCAGGAGACCGCGGGTGTCCTCAGCCCGTCCATCCCCTGCTGCCTCTGGGTCTGTTGATCCGTCAAAGGCCGCCGCGCAGAAAGTTAGTTATTGCGAACTTTCAACTCTGTAAAATCGGGCTTCAGCGCCCTGTTCCAGAGTTTACCGCAGCAAACCTTTTTTGTCAAGTCTTTTCCGGCTCCCGGCTTACCATGCAGCCAGGTCTGCGCCCAGCTTGCGGCAGGCAGCCTGCACATCGTCATCGGGGGTCTCATTGCAGATCAGGCCCTCACCATTAAAGACCTGTGCGCCGTCGCCCTGGGCACGCTCGACCCAGTCGCGCATCCACTGGCCGTCGCCCCAGCCGTAAGAACCGAACAGAGCGATCTTCTTGCCGTTCAGGGAACCTTCCACACCGGAGAACATCGGCTCGAACTCGCTCTCTTCCAGCTGCTCGGCACCCATGGCGGGGCAGCCGAAGGCCACGACATCAAACTCGGCCAGCTTGGCGGGGGTCATCTCTGCACAGGGCACGATGGTGGCGGCAGCGCCTGCACCCTCAGCGATGCAGTTTGCCATGGTCTCGGTGTTGCCGGTTGCGCTCCAGAATACGATTGCTACTTTGCTCATAAAGAAGAACCTCTCTTTCAATATTGGTTAGTATATTCTAACTTTCACCTCCGGAAAACCGCTCTGCCGACACAGGACAGAGCGTTCTGGTAGTTAGCCTTTTCTAACCGACAACAGAATACCACAGGACGGCCCCCTTGTCAAGGGTTCTGCCACAGACTTTTCCGGCATTTTCATAGAAATCTGCCGGCCTCATATTTTTGTAACAGGCCCTGAGGCCGCAAACGGATCTTTGAAGGAGGTTTTCTGCGATGCACACATGGCTGAAGAAAAAGGGAGACCTGCTGTTCTGGGGCAGTGTCCTGATCCTGCTGGGGCTGATGGCCGGGTTTGGGATCGGGTTCTTTTATGCTTCTCACCCGGAGACCGGCTGCGCCGAGAACGACCTGACTCCGGTGCCGGACACCGGCTTTTCCGCCTCTCCGGAAGCTGCACCGGCCCTGTCCGGGGAGGAAACTGTTCCGCTGCCCGAAAAATGGGTCTGCCTGACCTTTGATGACGGCCCCAGCAAGACCACGCCCGCAGTGCTGCAGGCACTGAACGCCGCCGGGGTGAAGGCGACGTTTTTCGTGGTGGCCACCGGGTACAACGACAAGTATCTCCCCCTCCTCACGGAAGCTGCAGCGGCGGGGCACCAGATCGCGCTCCACTCCGCTTCTCACGAATACAGCGATATCTACCAGAGCGCCGATGCCTACTGGAAGGACATCGCTCTGCTGAAAGAGCGGATCTCCCCTTACCTCCCCGCGCAGGAGCTGCGGTATCTGCGGTTCCCCGGCGGCAGCACCAACACCGTCAGCCGCCGCTACGGGGGCCGGGGGCTCATGGCAGAGCTGAAGGACCAGTGTGCCGAAAAGGGATATACCTATGTGGACTGGAACGTCTGCGCCGAGGATGCCGTCGGCGGGAAGCCCAGTGCGGACACCATCTACCGCAATGTGGTGCGGGAGACCGGTGAACAGACCCACTGCATCGTACTGATGCACGACAGCGCCACCACCCGCACCACCGCCGAAGCCCTGCCGGACATCATCCGGTGGTACAAAGATCAGGGCTTTGCCTTCTGCACGGTGGAGCAGGCATTGTCTGCGGGATAAAGCAAAGAAAAAGACCGCTGCAGGGTGAGAATCCCCCTTGCAGCGGTCTTTGCAGTTTCAGGAACGCTTACTGTGCGTTGTTGAACAGGGTGAAGGCGCGGTAAGCCATGTACAGGTCGCTCTTGTGGATGACCTCAAAGGGAGAGTGCATGGACAGCACCGGCACACCGATGTCCAGCACGGGGATGCCGCGGTTGGCCACATACTTGGCAATGGTGCCGCCGCCGCCCAGATCCAGACGGCCCAGCTCACCGATCTGCCATGCAACGCTGCCCTTGTCCAGCATCCGGGTCACATCGCTGACCAGCTCGGCGCAGGCATCGCTTGCAGAACCCTTGCTGCCGCCGCCGGTGTACTTGAAGATCGCCACGCCGCGGCCCGCATAGGTGCCGTTCATGGGCTCGAACGCGCTGGCCCAGGAGGGATCGTAAGCAGCCGTCACGTCTGCAGACAGGCAGACACTGTTGCGGAAGGCAATGATGTCATCCTGACCGGCTGCGCGGCACAGCTCCTGCATGAAGTGGAAGGCATACATGCTCTGCATACCGGTGACGCCGTCGGAACCGATCTCTTCCTTATCGGTCAGGACGCAGACCGTAGTATAGGCCGGGTCCTTCGTCTCGATCTCAGCCATCAGAGCGGGGTAAGCGTCCACACGGTCGTCGTGGCCGTAGCCGCCCACCATGGAGCGGTCAAAGCCCACATCACGGCTCTTGTAAGCCGGGGTGATCTCGATCTCAGCCCGCATGAACTCTTTCTCGGTGATGCCGTACTTCTCGTTCAGCAGGATCATGGTGTTCAGCTTGACGGCTTCCTTGACGTCCTCGTCCTCCACGGCATCCGAACCGATGAGGATGTTCAGTTCCTCGGCCTTGATGCCGTCCTTCAGGGGACGGGCGTTCTGCTCGGCACCCAGATGGGGCAGCAGGTCGGTGATGCAGAAAACGGGATCACTCTCATCCTCGCCGACGCAGACCGTCAGGGTGGTGCCGTCGTCACGGGTAAAGACGCCGTGGATGGACAGAGGCATGGTTCCCCACTGATACTTACGGATACCACCGTAGTAATGGGTCTTGAAGTAGCTCAGGTGGTCAGACTCGTACAGCGGGGTGGGACGCAGGTCCAGACGGGGGCTGTCGGTGTGGGCGATGACCAGCCGGAAGCCGTCCTCAAAGCTGCGGGTGCCGATGGTGGCTGCCACGACAGCCTTGTGGAACTGGACGAAATAGACCTTGTCGCCGGGCTTGTAGGTTTTTTTGGGGTCGAACTCCACATAGCCTGCATCCTTGAGCATCTGCTCGCTCTCGGCGGCAACTTCGCGCTCGGTCTTGCCGGCGTCGAGGAACTTCTTGTAGCCCTCGGCGAAAGCGTGGGCCTTCTGCTTCACGTCAGCATCCTTGTCTGCGACGTATGCGGGCTTATAGAGCAGCTTTTCAGCCAGCTGCTGGTTCGGAGTTTTTTCTGCCATAGAATTTCTCCTGCCTTTCTCTTTCGTATTCCTAAAATATTTCAAACCGGACAAGCCGGTTCAATCCATGCAGGTGCCTGCTCACTCTCCGTAAAGACGGGTATAGACCGCGTAGCAGGCGGTGATCTTTTCCACATAATGGTTCATCTGGTTATAGGGGAATCCCTGAAGGGTGATGCCGTCGACGGAGTGTTTCTCCTGCTTGAGCAGCGCATCCACGGTCCCCCACCCGCTGTGATAGGCGGCGGCAGCGGTGGAAACATCCCCGTTGTACCGCTCCATGCACAGATGCAGGTAGTAGCACCCGTACCGGATACTGACCGCCGGGTCATACAGGTCATCGAAGGTCACTTCTTCCCCGTCGCCCAGCTTGCTGCGGAGCCACAGGAAAGTCTCCTCCGTCATCTGCATCAGGCCCCGGGCATTGACGCTGGACGTCGCTGCCGGGTCAAACCCGCTTTCCGTCCGGATGAACGAATCCACCAGAAGCGGGTCCAGCTCATACTCTGCGGCATACTGCTCCACCAGTGCGGCATATTTGCGGGGGTAGAGCTGCTGTTCCACCCGGCTCCGCACCGGCGGCAGGGCCAGGACCGCGATCCCGATCAGGAAAACCGTTACCAGAACTTTCAGAAACTTTTTCAAAGCGAAGTTCCGGCCCCCCCTTTCCGGGCACCCTCAGCCAGAAGCTTCTCACAGAGGGCGGAGGCGGCTGCTTCCAGTGCAGGCAGGTCCGCATCGTTGCGCAGGATGTAGTCCGCCTTCGCACACAGGACCTCTTCCGGGGTCTGGGCGTTCAGGCGGCGCTCCGCCATTTCCGGCGCGATGCCGTCCCGGGCGGCGATGCGGGCCACACTGGTCGCAAAGGGAGCCGTCACCACACAGAGGCGGTCACACTCCGGTTCTGCCGCGGTTCCCACGATGACAGCCCCGTCCAGCACGAAGAGCGGTGTGCCGGATGCCAGTGCCGCCGCCTTGGCGGCACGGATGCGGCGGACGATCTCCGGGTGGGTGATCTCGTCCAGCGCCGCCTTGCCCTCCGGAGCGGCGAACGCACGGTCTGCCAGCAGGCGGCGGTCCAGCGAGCCGTCCGCCCGCAGGATCTCTGCCCCGAACCGTTCTGCCAGCTGCGGGAGAAGCGGCGACCCGGGCAGCAGGATCTCCCGCGAGAGCTGGTCGGCATCGGCCAGCGGGACGCCGTGGGCCGCAAACACGGCCGTCACGGTGGATTTGCCGCATCCGCTGCGGCCGGTGATCCCAAGTGTGATCATAACTGGATCACCCGGAAAGCCGCCGCCCGGATCAAGCGGTTGTAGACCGCCATGGACAGACCGTCCTTCCGGGGGCAGCGGGCATAGACGATGCCGTCCCCCTGCTCATCCAGAGCCCGCAGGCTGCGGAAGATATGCTTCGCCTGATCCGCGCCGTCTCCCTCCCGGCCGTACTCCACGCAGGGCCAGTCCAGCTTTTCGGACTCGCCGGTGAAGCAGAGGCAGCTGGGGTTCTGGTCCGCATGGGCATCCACATAGGTTCTGAACTGCTCAAAACTGCCCTCCAGCAGGGTGACATCCGCCTTGGGAGCATAGTGCTTATACTTCATGCCCGGGCTGCGCACCACGGCACCCTCCGGCAGCTTTTCCAGAATGGCCTTGGAGACCTCCACTTCCTCGCCCAGTGCCCGTTCCAGATCTTCCAGCGTGATGTGGCCGGGACGGAACAGGGTGGGCTTCTCGCCCACCACCGAGATCACCGTGGACTCCACGCCCACAGCGCACTCGCCGCCGTCCAGGATCAGGGGCAGGCGGCCATTCATATCCGTGAACACGTCCTGCGCGTTGGTGGGGCTGGGTTTGCCGGACAGGTTGGCGCTGGGGGCGGCAAAGGCGCAGCCGCTCTTCTCGATGACCGCACGGGCCACCGGGTGGCTGGGCATCCGGATGCCCACCGTGTCCAGACCGGCGCAGCACTCTGCCGCCACCTCCGGGCCCCGGGGCATGATGATGGTCAGGGGGCCGGGGCAGAAGGCCGCCATCAGCAGCTGTGCCCGCTCCGGGATCTCGCTGACAAGGCCGTGGAGCATCTCCGGCCCGGTGACGTGGACGATCAGGGGGTTGTCCTGCGGGCGTCCCTTTGCCACAAAGATCTTCGCCACCGCCGCGCCGTTCCGGGCATCGGCTGCGATGCCGTAGACCGTCTCCGTGGGCAGGGCCACCAGCTCGCCGCGGCGCAGCAGATCGGCAGCCTTGTCGATCGCCGCCCCTTCGGCGGGAAGAATTTCAGTTTTCATTTCCATGCGTTTCATCGTTCTTTCTATCTGTAAAGTATTTATTCTTTACACCGTTTCAGGTGAAAAATCAGTCGTTTTGTGCGTTCAGTTTCCGCAGCTTCTCGGCCTGCTCATGGGTAGCCAGCGCATCGATGATCTCGTCCAGATTGCCGTCCATGATCTTGTCCAGATTGTGGACGGTCAGCCCGATGCGGTGATCCGTGCAGCGGTCCTGGGGGAAGTTATAGGTCCGGATCTTCTCACTGCGGTCCCCCGTCCCCACCTGTCCAGCGCGGTCGGCGTTGATGGCATCCTGCTGTTCCTTCTGCTTCCGGGCCAGCAGGCGGCTGCGGAGGATCTCCAGCGCCTTGTCCTTGTTCTGGAACTGGCTGCGCTCGTTCTGGCACTCCACCACCATGCCGGTGGGGAGATGCGTCACCCGGATGGCACTGGACGTCTTGTTGATGTGCTGTCCGCCGGCACCCGAGGAGCGGAAGGTATCGATCCGCAGATCCTTCGGGTCGATCACCAGCTCCACCTCTTCCGCCTGGGGCATGACCGCCACCGTTGCGGTCGAGGTGTGGATGCGGCCCTGAGTCTCGGTTTCCGGCACCCGCTGGACCCGATGGACACCGCTCTCGTACTTAAGGCGGTTGTAGACCCCCGCGCCGTTCACGGCAAGGATCGCTTCCTTCACGCCGCCCAGCTCGGTCTCGCTGAGGTTCAGCACCTCCAGCTCCCAGCCGCGGCTCTGGGCATACATCGTATACATCCGCATCAGACTGTGGGCGAACAGGGCGGCTTCCTCGCCGCCCGCCCCGCCGCGCAGCTCCATGATGACGCTTTTCCCGTCGTTGACATCCCGCGGCAGCAGCAGAATTTTGAGATTATTTTCCAGCTGTGCCACTTCCTGACTTTTTTCGCTGAGTTCCTGCTGTACCATTTCCTTGAAGTCCGGCTCAAGGGTCTCCCCTTCCAGCAGGGCTCTGGCCTGTGCAAGATGATCCCGGGCCGTGGTCAGTGCCTGATAGGCCTGCACCACCGGCTCGGCTTCACGGTATTCCTGCATCAGGCGCCGGAACAGGGCGGGGTCCGCCGCTGTCTCCGGCTGGTTCAGACGGACGGAAAGTTCCTCAAACCGGTGACAGACCGCATCCATTTGGGAAAACAGTTTTGACATACTGTGCAGTTCTCCTTACACGCCCCAATGGTCACCCGGCCGCACCGGGCTTGAGTACCTTCCGGATGTTTTTTTCGATCTTTGCCCGGGGCAGCATGACCTCGCGGCCACAGCCCGTGCAGCGGATCTTGAAATCCATGCCGACCCGCAGCACTTCAAAGCTGGAAGCACCGCAGGGGTGCTTTTTCCGGGTGAGGATGGTATCCCCCACTGCGATATCCATACGTATCCCTCCTGCTGGTCCCCGCGGGGACTGGCGTTATGCGCGGCACCGGATACCGGCCGCACATACAAATATAGTATAAACCAAACTCGTATAAAATGCAATCGCCCGCGCATAGAGTTTTACTGCCGGAGCCCTCCGGCACCCGATGCAGCGGCAAACGCTGAAATAACACAAGAAAGAGGAAGAGAACATGATGCAGACATTCCGTACCGAAGGCAGCTACCGCAGTGCAGATCATCTGAGCCCCGCCGAGCTGCGGGCCGCCATGGCCAGCCGTGAAATTTTGCAGAGCACCGCCCTTGCCTTTGACACCCGCCGTCAGCTCCGGTTCGAGCTGGGCGGCACAAAGGCCGTGATGCCCTTTGCCCTGTGCGCCGAAGGGGCTGAGACCGGCTCCGTGCGGGACATCGCCGTCCTGACCCGGGTGGGCAGGCCCACCTGCTTTGTCATCGAGGGTCTGGACACGGACGAGACCGGGCAGCCCGTTTACCGTCTCTCCCGGGCCGAGGCCCAGCGGATGTGCCACACCGAATATCTGGACACCCTCCGCCCCGGGGATATCCTGCCCTGTGCCGTGACCCACATTGAGCCCTTCGGCGCTTTCTGTGATGTGGGGTGCGGCATCAGCGCCCTGCTGCCCATCGACTGCATGTCCGTCAGCCGCATTTCCTCCCCGGCCGACCGGGTCCATGTGGGGCAGCAGATCCTCTGCGCCATCAAGAGCCGGGACCCGCAGGGGCGGTTCGTGCTGACCATCCGGGAGCTGCTGGGCACCTGGGAGGAAAACGCCGCCGGTTTCACTGTGGGCGAGACCGTGGTGGGCATCGTGCGGAGCGTGGAGGAATACGGCACCTTTGTAGAGATCGCGCCCAATCTGGCGGGCCTTGCCGAAAGCTGCCCCGACCTGCACCCCGGACAGGCTGTCAGCGTTTACATCAAGAACATCCTGCCCGACAAGATGAAGATCAAGCTGGTCATCGTCAACCACAGTCTGGGGCAGAGCCACCGGTTCGCGCTGCGGTACTTCATCACCGAAGGCCACATCG
This sequence comes from uncultured Faecalibacterium sp., assembly GCA_934526125.1. Lineage (GTDB taxonomy): Bacteria > Bacillota > Clostridia > Oscillospirales > Ruminococcaceae > Faecalibacterium. The sequence goes on from CAKSZU010000024.1 coordinate 12,179, forward strand.
ACCACTGGCTCTACTCCACCCCGGAAAGCCACAAGCACATCGAGACGGATTTTGACGTTGCGGCTTGCAATCCGGCCTGAAACCCTTTATACTATAAGGGAACGATCATTTCATTTTGGAATCTTCAGGGGGATGTGCAGAACGATGGCCGCCAATGATGCTTTTACTGCCGGTGTCCGTCCCGGCGGGCTGACGGACAGCACCGAGATCCGGCTGCTGCTGTGTTATCTGGTCAAAAACGCCGGGCCCATCAGCCGGACAGAGATCGAGAATGCCCTTTTGGAAGAGGAGCTGGTCAACTATTTCGAGATCGGGTCCTGCCTGGACGATATCACCCGGCAGGGTCTGGTCACCCTGACCGACGGCTGCTACTCCATCACGGAGAAAGGGCGCAAGGTAGCGCAGGAGCTTGCCTATGACCTGCCCCGCAGTGTGCGGGAAAAGGCGGTGGCCGCCGTACTCCGCAGCCAGAACTGGGCCCGCAAGGAGGCCGAATACAGTGCGCACATCACCGAAAAGCCGGACGGTCACTGCTCCATCCGCTGTACCATCCGGGCGCTGGACCGGGAGCTGTTCTGTCTGGACATCGGCACCCCCGACCGGATGAGCGCCGACCTGATCAAGAAGCAGTTCATCCTCAAGGGCAACGAGATCTACCAGCTGCTCATCACAAAGCTGACCGAAGAAACGAACTGACCCGGAAATGACAAATGGGGCTGTTGCAAAAACAGCCCCATTTTGTTATTTCCAACACTCGGCCGCGATCAGCTCCAGCACACTGCCCGCAATGCAGCGGGCCTTGTCGGAGATGAGAAAGCAGTTTTCCAGCTCCGAGCGGCGGGGGTCCACATCCGCCACCTTGAAGCCGGGCGTCACCGGGTAGCCGTCCCGCAGCAGTCCCCGCAGGATGCCGGGGATCTGCGTGGTCACCGGCAGGCGGGTGCCCTCCGGGGTCTCGATCTCGGCAACGGGCTCCCCGGCCTCCACAAAATCAGCGATCTTATGCAGGTTCCGGAAGATGCCCGCCGCCTGCGCATGGATCACCCGCTCGGCCCCGTAGCCGCCGATGACCCCCGGCACACCGGAGTTTGGGGCGGCGCTGCCCTCCCGGATGATCCGGCCCAGCTTATGACCCCGCTTGGTCTCCACGACCACATCCACATCCTGCCCGGCAGCAAAGCCCGGCCCCAGAGCAATGGTCAGGGGTGCCATCGCCCGGGTCGTGCCCAGATTTTTCTTGGCGATGATGGCATCCACCAGAGCGGCAGGTCTTGCCTCGGGCAGGCAGGCCCCGGCGGGGTCCACCAGCACCGGCACGGCGTGTTCCGCCCATACCGCCCCGGCATCGGCAAGCGAGCCGATGCGGACGCCCCGCATCCCTTCCACAGTCGTTTCTCCCTCATAGACTGCCTCGCAGAGGGACACCTGCCGGCGGATCGCTGCCGGGTGTGCGGTCTCCAGCACCAGCACCCGCAGCCCCGCCGACCAGAGCCGGTGGACTACACCGGTGGCAAGGTCTCCCCCGCCGCGGACTACGATCAGGTCATCCTGTTTCATGGTTCAAACCTCCGGTTCCAGCCGCTGCAAAAATACTTCCATCGAACCGCCGCAGGCCGCAATGGCCGCCGCATCGTGATCGCCCTCGGTGGTGAAGGCCGCCAGACAGCAGCTCCCCGGGGCACCGGCCAGCAGTTCCCGGGCCAGCTGCAGGGTCTGGTATTCCATGATGCCGCCGCCCACGCTGCCCACCGTGCTTCCGTCGGGCAGGACCAGCATTTTGGAGCCGATCTCCCGGGGCGTGGAGCCGTGGCGGGCCACGATGGTGGCCAGCACGGCAGGTTTTGTCTGTGCTTCCAGTGCCGACAGGAGCGCCGGGGCAAAGCCCTCGGTCTGCTGGCGGCCGCTTTTGACTGAAACGATCTCGGACAGGATGGAAAGCGCGATCTCCTCCGATGTCTTTGCCCCGATGGCAAGGCCGATGGGTGCATGGAGGGCATCGATCCGCTCCTGCGGCAGGCCCATGCCCGCCAGCTGTTCCCGCACAAGGGCGCTGCGGCCATGGCTGCCCATCATGCCCACATAGGCTGCGGGTTTGCGCAGGATGGCCTGCAGGCAGGCCACATCCCAGCTGTGGGCCCGGGTGACCACCACAAAATAGTTTTCCTGCCCGCCGGGAATGCGGCGCAGGCCCTCTTCAAAGGGGGCGCAGATCACAGACTCTGCCCCGGCCTGCTCCAGCTCGGCGGCATACTCCGGGCGGTCTTCCAGCCCGCAGACCGGCAGGCCGACCACTTTTGCCAGCCGCACCACGGCGGCACCCACATGGCCGCCGCCGCAGACCACGAGCTGCGGGCTTGCGCCGAAGCGCTCGGCAAAGACACGCTGCTCTGCAATTTTCAGGGTCCCGCTGGCGGTCACGCCGGAAAGAGCTTTTCGGTGTTCGGCCCAGAACGGCGGCAGCGGCTCCGGCCAGACCGGTGTTTCCCCGCGCAGCAGGATACTTTCCCCCTGCGCAGGGCCTTCCAGTACCGTGGCCAGCAGCAGCCCCTCGCCGGGGTCACGCAAAGCTCTTGTAAATGCTGAGGACATCTGTTTTCTCCTTTGCTCTTATTGCTCCACTGCGGCAGCTGCATCGTAAGTGCTGCGGTCGATCCGGCCGCTCCACTGCTCCCAGTCCTCCGGCAGCATCCGCCACGCAAGGCCGCACCCGGCCGAAAGCTCCCGGGGCAGCGGGATCAGCCGACCCGGGATGCCGTCCGCCTGACAGTGTTTCTCCCATGCCATGGCTTCCACCGTGGTGCGGAAGGAAAGAACGATATAAGGTCTTTTTGCGCGCATGTTTATTCCTCCGCCAGCGTCCGCAGGGCCCGGGCTGCGGCCTGCACTTCTTCTTCGGTGTTCTGATGGGAGAAGCTGAACCGCACCACGCCCTGTTCTGCCGTGCCGAGTGCCCTGTGCATCAGAGGGGCACAGTGGGCACCGGCCCGGACACAGACCCCGGCCTCCTCCCACAGGGCATCCGCCACCCGGGCCGAGTCCTCCCCGGCCAGGTTCAGCGAAACGATGGGGGCCCGGGGCTCCTGAAAGTTCCCGTAGAGCTTCACCCCAGGGATCTCCCGGACCATTTCATAGAACGACCGGGCCAGCGCAGCTTCTCTGGCTTCCAGCGCGGCAGCGTCCTGCTGCAGGAGCCATTTCACCCCGGCACCCAGCCCGGCCAGACCCGGAACATTCAGGGTCCCGGCTTCCAGCGCCGTGGGCATTTCGGCGGGGTGATGCTCCGCAAAGCTGTGGATGCCGCTGCCCCCTACGACCAGAGGCGCAACGGACAGACCCGGCCGGACATACAGGCCGCCGGTGCCCTGCGGGCCCAGAAGCGCCTTGTGCCCGGTAAAGCAGAGAGCATCGATTCCCAGCGCCTGCACATCCATCGGTGCGGCACCCGCCGTCTGCGCCGCATCCACGAGGAACAGAAGCCCGTGCTTTTTGGCAAACGCCGAGACAAAGGCGAGGTCGGTGCGGTTTCCGGTGACATTGGAAGCCCCGGTGACCACCACGGCCTTTGTCTCCGGGCAAAGCAGCTGCTCAAATTCTTCATAGTGCAGCACACCGGCCGCGTCCACCCCCACAAAACTGAGGCGGACCCCCTGCTCCTGCAGGCGGTAGAGCGGCCGCAGCACCGAGTTGTGTTCGCAGACCGTTGTGATGACATGGTCCCCGGGGCGGAGCAATCCGTTCAAGGCCGTGTTCAGCGCCTGCGTGGCGTTGGAGGCAAAGGCAATGCAGGCCGGACTCTCCGCATGGAAGAGTTCCGCCAGTGCTTCCCGTGCCCCGTAGACGAGCCGGGACGCATGGAGCGTCGGCTCATGGGCCCCGCGGCCCGGGTTTCCGGCGGTCTGCAGGGCTTCCAGCATGGCCTGCCCCACTTCCGGGGGCTTTTTCAGGGTCGTGGCGGCATTATCCAGATAGATCACGGCTTGACCACGTTCCCGGCGGTCAGCATTTTTTCCGCGATCACATACATATTGGTCACGCTGCCCACGGCCAGCTTCTCGGTCAGGCCGTAGAAGTTCAGGCAGGTGCCGCAGGTCATGATCTCCACGCCTTCGGCTTCCAGTGCCTCCAGGTCCTCCAGCATGGGGGACCCCTCGCAGGTCAGGTGTGCGCCGCCGTTGTAGAAGAGGATGGTCCTGGGCAGCTTGTCCTGCTGGGTCAGGGAGAACACGAACGCCTTGAGCAGGGTCTTGCCCAGCTCCTCGGCACCTTCGCCCATTTTATCGCTCGAAATGGCCACCACCGTATCGGTGCGGGCATCCGGGGTGCAGGACTCCGCCTCATATGCCACACGCTTTTTGACTTCTCCCAGAACAGCGACATCCGGGCCGGGCTGCGTATTTTCGACCCGGAAGCGCACTTTATATTCCTGCGGGCCCAGCTTTTCCGAGCTGGAGCGGTAACCTTTCTGCTGGGCCATCTTGGTCAGGTTCTGGACAGCGATCTCGTTGTCCACCAGAACTTCCACTTCTCCTGCGCCGCCCAGCTCTGCAATGGCCTTTTTGGCCTTGACCACGGGCAGCGGGCAGGCATCTCCACGGGCATCGATCTTCAGCATAATATATCCCTCTGTTATTTTATTTATTTATAAATCACCGTGATCTCCGGTTCCTGCTTTGCCGTGATCTCGCCCACGATCTTCGCGGGCAGACCGGCTGCCTGCAGGGCCGCTTCCAGTGCATCGGCATCCTGCGGGGCAGCGGCCAGCAGCAGGCCGCCGGAAGTCTGGGGGTCAAACAGGATCTCTTCCATCGGGAAGGGCACGTCCACAAAGCGGACAAAGGGGCCGGTATGGTTCCGGTTTCGCTGCCCGGCGGCAGTGTACAGGAAGGCATCCGCCGCCTCCCACGCCCCCGGCAGCACCGGCACAGCATTGGCATCAATGATGCAGGAAAGGCGGCCTCCCATCATCTCATGCAGGTGGCCCAGAAAGCTGAACCCGGTCACATCCGTGGCGGCATGGACTTCGTATTGATGTGCGATCTCAGCCGCCGTTTTGTTCAGGGTGGTCATGGAGCGGATGGCCGCTTCCATCTGCTCCGGGGCCGCCTCGCCTACCCGGTTGGCGGTGCAGATCAGACCCACGCCCAGCGCTTTGGTCAGGATCAGCCGGTCCCCCGGGCGGCCGGTATCGTTGCTCGTCAGATGATGCGGGTCCACCAGACCGGTCACGGACAGGCCGTATTTGACCCCGGTATCGGCAATGGAGTGTCCCCCGGCCAGGCTTCCCCCGGCTTCGGCCACCTTTTCGGCACCGCCCCGCAGGATCTCGCCCAGAATGTTCAGGTCCATGCTCTCGGGGAAGCAGACCAGGTTCAGGGCCGTTTTGACCTCGCCGCCCATGGCATAGATATCGCTGAGGGCGTTGGCCGCCGCGATCTGCCCGAAGGTGTAGGGGTCATCCACCATCGGCGGAAAGAAGTCCACGGTCTGGACCAGTGCAATATCCTCGGTGATGCGGTAGACTGCCGCGTCATCCCGGCTGTCGTATCCGACCAGAAGATCCGGGTCCTTTTCTCCGCGGGGCAGCTTTTCCAGAATACGGCTCAGCACCCCGGCACCCAGCTTGGCGGTGCATCCGCCGCCGGTACAGAAAACGATTTTTTCTTCTGTCATCTCAGGCTCTTTCTCTTTCTTCAAAATGGGTCAGAACGCCCGGCACACCGCAGCGCTCCCACAGCAGGCGCAGTGTCTCCTGCCCGGCTTCGACCCGGGCGGCATCGTCTGCCTGGTTCAGCACCACAGAAAAGCGGCGTTCTCCCACAGCTTTTCGTCCCCCCTGCCCGCTTGCCAGAAGCTCCGCCAGAAGTGCGGGGGTCAGGATGGTCTCCGGGCCTGTCTGCAGCAGGCTGCAGGCGGTTTCCAGCCGGAAGCAGACCTCCCGCAGAGGGCGGCCCAGCGCCGAAAGCCCCGCCACGGCCAGCACGGCATCGCTTTCCGGCAGAAGTACCGGCTCATGCTCTGCCGGGACTTTGCAGGGCATCCGTTTGGCCCCGTCTGCTTCCAGAAAAACGGCATCCGCTTCGCGCATCCAGCGCTGCAGCTGCTGCATGGGCGGGGCCGACAGCTTGCCGTTCCCGGCCGGGGTGCCTGCCACGGCATATTCTCCCGCCGCCCAGAGGGCTTGCAGTGCGGGATCGTCCGGGGCATAGCAGCGTTCCGGCTGCAGGATATGGGTGGTGGTGGACACCAGCACCCGCCAGCCCTTTGCGGCGCAGTGCCGGGCAAAGGCGTAGAGCAGGGTGGTCTTTCCCCCGCCGCCCACCAGTGAAACGACATGCCCCTTTTCCGCCAGAAACGGGAACTGCTGCTCGGACAGCATCAGCGCCTGTCCTCCACCGCCATGGCGATCTGCTCCGGGGTGATGGGCAGCTCGTAGAACCGGGTGCCGGTTGCATTGTAGACGGCATCCGCAATGGCGGGCAGCGGAGTGTTGATGACCACCTCACCGATGGACTTGGCACCGAAGGGGCCGTTGGGCTCGTAGCTGTTCTCAAACTCCACCCGGATGCGGCCGATGTCCACGCGGGTGGGGATCTTATACTGCATAAAGGAATTTTCCATCGGGTAGCCGCGGTCATCGTAGGTGACGTTCTCAGTCAGGGCCATGCCGATGCCCTGCAGCAGGCCGCCCTCGGCCTGCACCCGGGTCAGGTTGGGGTTGATGGGGGTGCCGCAGTCCACGCAGGCGGCATAATCCACCACTCTGACCTCGCCGGTCTCCTTGTCCAGCTCGATCTCTGCCGCGCCGACCATATACGGCGGGGGCGACAGCGGCGAGGTATGGGTCTCGGTGACTTCCAGCGGGACCATGTGGCCGTTCTGGGAGAGGGCCGCGATCTCGGCCAGAGAGACTTTCTGGGCCGGGTCTGCATTTTTAGCGACGAACTTTCCATCAAAGTCCACTTCCTCTTCGGCACAGTGGAGCAGCTCTGCGCCCAGCCTGCAGATCTGTCCCCGCAGCTTCAGGGCGCACTTCTCCACCGCCTTGCCGGTGACGTAGGTCGTGGAGGATGCGTAGGAGCCGGAATCGTAGGGCGAGACATCGGTATCCGCGCCAAAGACGGTGACCTCGTCCAGCTTGCAGTCCAGCACCTCGGCCGCGATCTGGGCCAGGGTGGTGTCGCAGCCGGTACCCATATCGGCCGCGCCGATGATGAGGGAGTAGAACCCGTCATCGTTGACTTTCAGGGTTGCACTGCCCACGTCCATACCGGAAATACCGGAGCCCTGCATGGCCATGCCCATGCCCACGGCACGGACCTTGCCGTTGCCCAGATCCCGGACGGGATATTTGTTGTCCCAGTCGATCATGTCGTGGACCTTTTTCAGACAGCGGTCCAGTGCGCAGCTGGTGTTTACCGCGCCATAATAAGCGGGCATCACATCGCCCTCTTTGACGATGTTCATTTCCCGGATCTTGAAGGGGTCCATGTGGAGCTTTGCCGCCAGCTCATTGACGGCGGATTCCACCGCAAACAGCCCCTGGGTCGCACCGTAGCCGCGGTAAGCACCGGCGGACATGTGGTTGGTATAGACCACGTCGCTGACGAAACGGAAGGCCTCGGCCTTGCCGTACAGGGGGATGGATTTATGGCCGGACAGGCCCACGGTGGTGGGGCCGTGCTCGCCGTAAGCGCCCGTGTTGGACAGGGTGTAGAGGTCGATGCCCCGCACGATGCCCTCCTTGCTGGCACCCAGACGGACGTGCATCTCCATCTCGTGGCGGGGCGAAGAGGCAGTCTGGCTCTCCTCCCGACTGAAGATGATCTTGCAGGGCTTTTTGGTCTTCCAGGTCACGAAGGCCGGGTAAATGGCCGAGACAGCCGTCTGCTTGGCTCCGAAGCCGCCGCCGATGCGGGGCTTGATGACCCGGATCATGGACTTGGGGATGTGCAGGGCATTTGCCACGTTGCGGCGGGTATGGAACACGATCTGGGTCGAGCTGAGGATGTTCAGCCGCCCGTACAGGTCCATCCAGCAGCAGGTGCGGAAAGTCTCCATCATGGCCTGCTGACAGGCCTTGGTGTGGTAGACGTGGTCGATGACCACATCGCAGTCCGCCAGCACGGCGTCGATATCGCCGCTGCCGCATTCATCGTGGGCGCAGAGGTTGCGCTTGTTGTCGGCCCCCACGGGGCACAGGCTCTCCCAGTTGTCCTCCGGATGGACGAGGATGGGGTTATCCTTGGCGGTGTGGAAATCCAGCACCGGTTCCAGCACCTGATACTTGACTTTGATGAGCTTCATGGCCTTGTCCACGCACTTCTCATCCTTGCCGACCACGATGGCCACCACGTCCCCCACAAAGCGGACATGGCGGTCGATGACCAGACGGTCATAGGGGCTGGCCTCCGGGTAAGTCTGGCCGGCCTGGGTGTAGCGGCGGCCGTTCTGGTCCACGTCCTCCCAGGTGAAGATGGCCTCGATGCCCGGCACCTTCTTCGCCACCGCGGTATCGATGGTATCCACGATGGCATTGGCATAGGGTGAGCGGTACAGCTTGACGATCAGACAGTCGGAGGGTGCCAGATCATCCATGTAGACCGGCTTGCCGGTCACCAGCTGCATGGCATCCTTTTTGCGGTATGCTTTGTTGACGGTCTTCATTCAGCGGCCTCCTGTTTTGCTTTTTTCCATGCGAGGAAGTTCTGGATGCCCCGCAGCTGCCCCTCATAGCCGGAACAGCGGCAGAGGTTGCCCGCAAGGTACTCCTTGATCTCGTCCTCGGTGGGGTACTCCTTTTCCCGGAAGAGGGCCAGCGCATTCATGATGAAGCCCGGGTTGCAGAAGCCGCACTGCTCTGCTCCCTGATCGGCGATGAAGGCACCGAATTCGGCCGCCTCTTCCTGCAGGCCCTCCAGTGTGGTGACTTTATGACCGTCGGCCCGGGCTGCCAGCACCGAGCAGGACAGCACCGGGACGTCATCCAGAAATACGGTACACAGGCCGCAGTTGGAGGTCTCGCACCCCCGCTTGACGCTGTAGCAGCCCTGTGCCCGGACAAAATCGATGAGCAGGGTATCCGGCGCGGCCTCGGCAGTGACCCTGTTTCCGTTCAATGTAATGGTGATCTGCATCTTGTCTTACCTTTCCCCTTCCAGTTTTTCCACAGCGCGCCGCACCAGAATCCCGGCCAGATGGTTGCGGTACTCCGCACTGCCCCGCAGGTTGCTCTCGGTTTTGATCTTCGCCCGCACTTCTGCGGAGAACCGGGCCGCCGTCAGCTCCGGCGTCTCCCCCGCATCCGGCTTCAGGGCAAAGAGTACCGCCTTGCCCGGCCGTGCGCCGATGGCCACCCGGTAGCCCTCGGCTGTCTTTGCGGCGGCACAGGTCAGCACCGGGAAGTCGGTCTGGCTGTTCCGCACCGACTGGTAGCAGAAAGCAGCCTTTTCCCGGGGAACGATCACCCGGACCAGGAGATCCCGGTCATAGGGGCGCTGCGCATACTCGGCCAGCGGCACGATGCCGCCCTTGTACAGCTCCACCGAGGCATTCAGGGCCAGGAACATGGTCAGCACATCGGAAAAGCCGAACCGGCTGTAGATGCTGCCGCCCACGGTGGCAAGGTTCCGCAGCTGTACGCCCACGATGTGCCGCACCGACTCCCGCACGGCTCCGTTCGTGTAGGCGTTGAGCCCCCCATGAAGTTCCAGCTTCCGCAGGGGCACCATGGCCCCGATGGAAAAGCCATCCGCAGTCTCCTCAATGCCGTCCAGCCCAAGCCCCGACAGGTCGATGGCGGTGCCGACATTGATGTTTTCCATCTTGAGCCAGATCATGCCGCCGAGGACCCGATTGTTCTTTTTCTGATTGAGCTGCCAGGCCTCTTCCAGGCTTTCGGCCCGTTTATACTCCCGGATCGTCATCATACGCAGTACCTCTCTTTTTTCGATCACTTCTTTTATTTTAACACAGAAAAGGTTATAATGCCACTGGAAAGGTCATCTCGTTCCCGCCAGCAAGGAGGATTTTTATGGCAGAATCGTTTTCCCGCCCCCTCATTGGGTGCGTCATCATGGCATCGGGGCTTTCCACCCGGTTCGGTTCCAACAAACTGCTGGCTGATTTCGGGGGGCGTCCCATGCTCTGCCGGGCGCTGGATGCCACCGACACCCCGGCGCTTGCCGCCCGGGTGGTGGCGACCCGCTCGCCGGAAGTCCGGCAGCTCTGCCGGGCGCAGAACGTCCCCTGCATCCTCCACAGCCTCCCGGGCCGGAACGACACGGTCCGGCTGGGGCTGGAAGCTGTGCTGGAACAGTGCCCGGACCTTGCGGGGTGTATGTTCCTCCCCGGGGACCAGCCGCTGCTGACCCGGCAGAGCGTGGAACGCATGGTCGATGCCTGCGGCCGGGACCGGGCAATGCGGGCCGGACAGCAAAAAGAAACAGAGCGGGAGATCTTCCGGCTGGGGCATCGGGCCAAAAATGACCCGAGCCCCCTGCTGGGAAGTCCCGTTCTGTTTGGAAATGCTTATTTTTCGCAGCTGCGCACCCTGCCCGAAGGCAAGGGCGGCAATGTCCTGATCCGGCAGTACCCGGAGCGGGTCCATGCCGTTTACATTGCCCGCCGGGAAGAGCTTTGCGATGCCGATACGCCGGAAGCGCTGGAAGAATTACTCCGCATCCTTCGGCAGTAACACGTTCAGCACGATGGCCACGAAGGCGGCCGGCACGATGCCGGACTCACCGCAGATCAGCTGGAACAGCTGGGGGGTGTTGGCCAGGATGCTGGCATTGGCACCCATGCCGTAGCCCACGCCCAGAGCCACCGAGACGATGGTCAGGGTGCGGGGCGTCATCTTCTCCTTGGTGATGAGCTGGATGCCGGACACCACGATGGAGGAGAACATCATGACGGCTGCGCCGCCCAGAACCGCCTGGGGCATGATGGAGACCAGTGCGCCCAGCTTGGGGATCAAACCGCAGAGGATCAGGAAGACGGCACCGGTGGCCAGAGCCCCGCGGTTGACCACCTTGGTCATGGAGACCAGACCCACGTTCTGGCTGAAGGAAGTGTTGGGCAGGACGCCGAAGCAGGCGGCAAAGGAAGAGCCCAGACCGTCGCAGATGACGCCGCCGGACAGCTCCTTGTCGGTGGCCTCGCGGCTCATGCCGCCCTCCATGACGCCGGAGATATCGCCCACGGTCTCAACGGCGGTGACGATGAACATGATCAGCACGGGCAGGATCGCACGCACATCAAAAACGATCTTGACGGGCACCAGCTTGGGGATGGCGAACCAGCTGGCCTGTGCCACCTTGCTCCAGTTCAGCACCCATGCCTTGGTGAACTCCACGCCGTCGGCGGTGACGCCGGTGGTGGGCAGGACAAAGCCCATGACAATGGCGGCCAGATAACCGGCCACAATGCCGATGAGGATGGAGGAAGAACTCAGGAAGCCCTTGGTCCAGTGCTTGAAGAAGAGGATGACCACCAGCACGAACACGGCCAGCAGCAGGTTTTCTGCCGAGCCGAAGTCCTTGGCTGCATTGCCGCCGCCGAAGGAATTGACGCCCACGGAGATCAGGGACAGACCGATGGACAGCACCACGGTACCAGTGACCACCGGGGGAAAGAACTTGCGCATGGGCTTCAGGAAGAAGCCCAGCACGGTTTCAAACAGGCCGCCGATGATCGAAGCGCCCATGATGGCACCATAGGCCAGCACACCGCCGCCCATGGAAGCGGCCACGCTGTTGAACACCCCCAGGAAGCCGGAGCTGGTACCCATGATGATGGGGACCTGACCGCCGACCGGGCCGATGGAAAACAGCTGCACCAGCGTGACCACACCGGCCACGAACATGGCGTTCTGCAGCAGGCTGACCTGCAGGTCGGCAAACTCGCCGCCTGCAATGCCGCAGGCGCTGGTGATGATGAGCAGCGGGGTCAGGTTGCCCACGAACATGGCAAAGACATGCTGCAGGCCCAGCGGGATCGCCTGACGGAGCGGCATCTTGGCATCAAACTGATACGCTGCCTTCTCCAACTCGATATTTTTGATCATAACCTTCTCCTTTGACTTCTAAAGGTTTTTTTCACGACAAGAACCATTATAACAAAGCCTCTCCCGGATTGGGAGAGGCTTTTTCAATTTTTGTTCATTTTTCGTTCATAAGTCATACTTCAGCAGCAGAACTGTCCGTCTGTTGGATACAAAAGTGACTTTTCCTTCATGCGCCGGGCACCAGCAGCCGCCGAGCCTGCGAAAGCGTCTCTGTCCCCTCTGCCAGCTCATTGGCGGCAAGCATCCGCCCGGGGGATACATGGAACCGCCGGGCAATGGCAAACAGCTCCTCCCCTGCCTGCGCGTAATAGATCCGGAGGGAGATCTCCGGGTCGGCCGGGGTCAGCGGCTCCCCCAGGGTGATGGTATCCACGCAGGAGACTTCCGTCCGCCGGATCACGGCCCCTTCCGCCCGGACGGAGACGGTCACTTCCAGCGTTCCGCCCGCACTGCTGCACTGCAGGTCCTCTGCGCTGAGCCAGCACTCCGGGCAGAGCTGCGCCTCCTGCGGGGCATCCACATCAAGGGGCAGCACCAGCTCCAGGGATTTTTCGTAGCTTTCCAGCTCGGCAAGGCTGTTCTCCCCGAAGGCGGTCACGGTGACGCGGCTGGTCAGCACCCAGCGCCCCTCCTGAAAGGCCAGCAGCGCCGGGCCGAAGGAAGCAAAACAGGCTAAGATTTTTGCCCCGGCATCCGGCAGCGGACCGGAGCCCTTCAGCGGGACCGTCTGTTCCAGTGTGCAGGCGATGGTTTCGACCGACAGTTTCCGGATGGTCTGCTCAGTCTGGTACTGGGTCGAGAACGCATCCGCCACACACTGCAGCTGATACGGCCGCCATGCCCGGAGCTGCAGCATCAGGGTCGCGGTGAGCTGGTTCGCATTCTCCCCTTCCGCCACCGTAAAGCCCACAGGCTCTGCCACACAGAGACAGCGGCAGTCCTCGCTGAGGCCGTCCACATCCAGCACCTGATTGAAATTCAGGGTCACGCTCTGACTCTGCAGCGCCGTTTCCGACTCTGCCCTCCATGCGCAGAGGACGGCCAGCTCTCCCTTGGCCACCGCCTTGCCGTTGAGGATCTTCAACTCCCGGATGGTCACGTTTCCGCTCAGGTCCAGGATCGCGGCCGGCGGCGAGGGGAAATTCAGTTCGCCCTCCACCGTCACCAGCTTTTCCAGGGTGGCGGCCCTCCGCACCCCGGAAAGGGTCGTCAGCTTCTGTTCAATGCCGCCGTCGGCAAGGGCAGTAATGACATCGGTCCGGACCTGGGTGTGCACCGACACCACCAGCCCGCAGGCACCCCGCACCTCAATGCGGCGGGAGTTGACGGTGCGGCAGTTCAGGTATTCGGTCTGGCCCTCCACCTGCACGGCCCAGGCGGAGAACAGAAATTCCGGCAGGTCCAGCAGTTTGGTGAAGGGCAGTTTCTGTTCCGTCTGGCAGAGCCCTGTCCCCTCCTCCCCCTGATAATACACCGTACACCGCAGGTAGCCTTCCAGCTGGAGCTTGCCCGGCTGCAGGCGCTTCTGCAGCACCACCGGCTTTGCAAAGCACTTGACCAGCCGGAACACCGGGGGTAAATAATCCGAGATCAGAAGCTCTGTCTGCAGCGGCAGTTCGGCCTTGAGGGTACAGTTTGTCCCGGCCGCCGGCAGTGCATCCTGAAAGATCTTCAGTTCCATGTGTGTTCCTCCTTCTCCTGTCCGTTCCTTGTGTCATTCTATTCCCGGACAAAGGCCGGTAGAACGCAAAAAAGCCGCCGTACAGCAAAACACTGTACGACGGCTCAACACAATCAGGGATCCAAAAATCTCTGCCGCAGAAACTGCTTACTCAGCAGCCTTTGCAGCCTCGACCTGCTTGATCAGCTCAGGCACGACCTTGAACAGGTCGCCCACGATGCCGTAATCGGCCACACCGAAGATGGGTGCGCTCTCGTTCTTGTTGACGGCAATGATGCACTCAGAATCCTGCATACCTGCAGTGTGCTGGATGGCACCGGAAATGCCCAGAGCAACATAGATCTTGGGGTGGACGGTCTTGCCGGTCTGGCCGACCTGATGGTCAGCGCTCAGCCAGCCTGCATCGGTGACGGCACGGGATGCACCCACGACACCGCCGCCCAGAGCGGCAGCCAGCTGCTCGGCCAGCTCAATGCCCTTGTTGACGTCCTTGCTGATGCCGCGGCCCACAGAGACGATGACATCTGCACCGATCAGGTCGACCAGCTTCTCAGCAGCCTTCTCGACGCTCAGGACCTCGGTCTTGATGTCGGCTGCGGTCAGCTCGAAGGCGGGCTTCACGATCTGGCAGGCATCGGCCTTGGCCTGATCGAAGGGAGCCTTCTTCATGACGCCGGGACGGACGGTGGACATCTGGGGACGGAAACGGGGGCAGATGATGGTAGCCATCAGATGGCCGCCGAATGCGGGGCGGGTCATCTTCAGGTTGCGGTCCTCGTAATCGAACTTCTGCTTGGACAGGTCGATGGTGGAGCTCTCCTTCAGGAACTCGACATACTTTGCAGTGTCGATGTCCAAATGGGTAGCATCAGCGGTCAGGCCGGTGTGCAGACGGGCTGCGCAGCGGGGGCCCAGATCGCGGCCGATGTTGGTAGCACCGATCAGCAGGACCTCGGGCTTGTACTCGTTGACCATGTCGCAGACGACCTTGGCGTATGCGTCGGTGGTGTAATCCTTCAGCAGGGGGCTGTCGCAGACCATGACCTTGTCGGCACCATAGCCGCCCAGCTCCTTGGCAATGCCTTCCACGTTGTCGCCCAGCAGCAGGCCGGTGACCTCGCAGCC
>CAKSZU010000025.1 GCA_934526125.1 uncultured Faecalibacterium sp.
AGAGGTCTGCAAAATCCATCCGGGTGGTCTTGAACAGCACCTCGCTGCCCAGCTTGGGCCGCAGCAGGGCGTCCGTGCCCCGCTCCGCCGACAGCGTCAGGGGCAGGTACTCCTTGATGGTGACCCGGAACCGGCCCACATTCTCCACCCCGCGGTAGAGGATGCCCTCGCCGTCGATGCTCTGGATCTCGCCCACGGTATAGCGCCCGGCCAGCAGGGTCCCTACGGGCAGACTGCCCGCCGGGTTCCGCCCCGCCAGCACCCCGCCGCAGAACGGGCAGACCGACACCCGGCTCTCCAGCTCTTCCATGCAGTAGGGGCAGATGCGTTTTGTCTCCATGTGTCACACCTCGCTGTCAGGATCATTTTGACTATTGTATCATATTTGCCGCAAAGGTGCAACGAAGCCCGCTGACAACTCAATATTCGATTCCCCGCCGGGCTTTGATCCCCTTCTGGTAGGGGTGGCGATGGCACTTCATCTCGGTGGAATAGTCCGCCGCGTCCAGCATCCATGCGGGGGCCTTGTGGGCCGTCAGGACGCATTCCTGCGCGGCGGGGCGTTCCAGTACGGTCTGCCTGAGCAGGTCCTTGTCCACCATATCCAGCTCCCACGCCGAGCCTGCTTCGTCCAGAATCAGCAGGTCGGCCGGTTCGGCCTTCGCCGCCGCCAGATTGGCGTTCTGCACTTCCCGGGCCGCCGCCTTTTCGGCTTCGTTCATCTGAAAAACGAACTTCTGCCCGGCCTTGCCCCGGTAGATCTTCGCCCCCAGCTGTTCCAGAAGGGGGATCTCGCCGCTGCTGCCCCCCTTGAGGAACTGCACGATGACCACCCGTTTTCCCTGTCCCAGCGCCCGGAGAGCAAGGCCCATGGCCGCAGTGGTCTTTCCTTTTCCGTCGCCCCAGTAAAGGTGCAGAAGTCCCTGTTCCGTTTCCATCAGTTGTCCTCCCTGCTGTACTGCACGGTCTTCACCAGATGCAGGACGCGCTGTTCCTTCCAGTCCCGGGCATCCAGCAGATAGCCGCCCGCGTTGGGGCCGCACCACTCCTGAAAGCTGCGGCGGGGCAGTGCGAACCGCTCCATCACAGCCATCTGGGTACCGCCGTGGGCCAGGATCACCAGCCGCTCCTGCCCTTCGGCCAGCGCTTTGTCCGCCAGATCGGCAAAGGCGGCGCAGACCCGGCTGCAGAAATCGCTGTGCCGCTCCCCATCCGGGTGGGGGCTGGTCTCGTTCTCCCGGACCCATTCCAGATACTCCGGGTCCTGTTCCACATGGACGAAGGTCTTCCCCTCAAAGCGGCCGAAATTCATCTCCTTCAGCCCCTCCACCGGCACCAGCTTTGCCCCGGGGAACAGGACCCGCGCCGTCTGGGACGTGCGCTGCAGCGGGGTCACATAGACCACCTCCGGGCAGAAATCCGCCTGCCGCAGCCGGGCAAGCCCCTCGGCCGACAGCGGGATGTTCCGCTGCCCCTGATACCGTTTCTGTGCATTGTATTCGGTCCTGCCATGACGCAGCAGATAGATCAGCATGGTTGCATCTCCTTAAAAAAGCACCCGCCGCAGAGCCTGCAGCAGGTGCCGGGAATCGTTCTGGGTTTACTCGTACAGGGGGAACTGCTTGGTCAGGGCCAGTACCCGTGCCGAGATGTCATCCTTCTTCTCGTCATAGTGCCAGATGCAGTCGGCGATGCAGTCCGCAATGATCTCCATCTCCGCCGGGCCCATGCCGCGGGTGGTGACAGCGGGGGTGCCCAGACGGACGCCGGAGGTCACGAAGGGGCTGCGGGTCTCGCCGGGGACGGTGTTCTTGTTGGCCGTGATGTGGACGCTGTCCAGACGGGCTTCCAGCTCCTTGCCGGTACACTCCTCTTCCCGCAGGTCGATGAGCATCAGGTGGTTGTCGGTGCCGCCGGAGACCAGCTTGACGCCCCGGGCCTGCAGACGGGCCGCCATGGCCTGAGCGTTCTCCACGATCTTCCGGGCGTACTCCTTGAACTCCGGCTTCAGTGCCTCGCCGAAGCAGACGGCCTTGCCGGCAATGACGTGTTCCAGCGGGCCGCCCTGGGTGCCGGGGAACACGGCGGAGTTGATCCGCTTGGCCAGCACGGCATTGTTGGTCAGGATCAGGCCGCCGCGGGGGCCGCGCAGGGTCTTGTGGGTGGTGGTGGTCACCACATCGGCGTAGGGCACCGGGCTCTGGTGCTGGCCGCCGGCCACCAGACCGGCAATGTGGGCCATATCCACCATGAGGTATGCGCCGTAGCCGTGGGCGATCTCGGCCAGCCGTGCAAAATCAATGGCGCGGGGGTAGGCCGAAGCGCCGGCAACGATCATCCGGGGGCGGATCTTCTTGACCTGCTTTTCCAGCTCGGCGTAGTCGATGACGCCGTCGGCGTTGACCCCGTAGGAAACGAAGTGGTAGTTCTTGCCGGACATGTTCACCGGCGAGCCGTGGGTCAGGTGGCCGCCCTGGGACAGGTCCATGCCCATGACGGTGTCCCCCAGATCCAGCAGAGCAAAGTAGACCGCCAGGTTCGCCTGTGCGCCGGAGTGCGGCTGGACGTTGGCGTACTTGGCCCCGAACAGCTTGCAGGCCCGCTGGATAGCGATGTTCTCCACCTCATCCACATAGGCGCAGCCGCCATAGTAGCGCTTACCCGGCAGGCCCTCGGCGTACTTATTGGTCAGCACACTGCCCATGGCCGCCATCACCGCCGGCGAAACGATGTTCTCGCTGGCGATCAGCTCGATGTTCTCCCGCTGACGGGTCAGCTCCCGGTTCATAGCCGCAGCCAGCTCCGGGTCCTCCGTGCCCACCAGACCAATGGTATCCATCATTGTTTCGTACATTCTTGCTTACCCCTCTCTGCGTATCGGAATACGGAAAGCCCGGCCCCTCATTCGGGCCGCAAAAGCTTGTCTTTATGATAACAGAATCCGTCGGCTTGTGCAACCGTATTTTCGCCGAAGCTCTTGCTTTTTCGGGCCGCAGCGTTTATTATATCTGTATAAAAATTTCCGGCCGGATTTGTGCGCTTCGCACAGGTCCGCCGGGATTCCCGAGGGAGGAAACGCGCATGGACATCTCTGCCCTGAAACAGCAGCAGCGCAAAGCCGGCATTGCGGCCCGCAGGGCCCTGCCGGAACCGGTGCGGGCGGCGGCCAATGCGGCGCTCTGTGCCCGCATCGCCGCGCTGCCCTGCTTCGAGCGGGCGCGGACGCTTCTGGTCTATGCTGCCTTCAACGGAGAAGCCGATCTTGCGGCGCTGGCGGAGCAGGCCCGGCGGATGGGCAAGCAGGTCGCCTACCCCATCTGCGGGGCCGGGTTCACCCTGACGGCCGCCGTGCCGGGGCCGGACGGCTGGGAGACCGGCGCTTACGGCATCCGCACCCCGGTGCCGGAGCGCTCGGTCCTGCTGCCGCCGGAGACGCTGGATCTGGTGCTGGTGCCCTGCACCGCCTTTGACAGCAGCTGCCGCCGGGTCGGCATGGGCAAGGGCTACTACGACCGCTACCTGCCCCGCTGCAGCAGCGCCGTCCGGCTGGGCGTCGCCTTTGAGGTGCAGCGGGTCCCCCGCGCCGCTGCGGACGAACACGACCAGCGGCTGGACGGATCTATCACAGAGGGAGGGATCTATCTTGGAACTGACAAATCTGAGCTGTGAGAGCTTTCTGGCAGAACTCTCCGGCAAAGCGCCTGCCCCGGGCGGCGGCGGTGCTGCCGCACTGGTGGGGGCCGTCGGCGTGGCCCTCGGCAACATGGTGGGCAGCCTGACCGCAGGCAAAAAGAAGTATGCCGCCGTGGAGGCCGACATCCTTGCCCTGAACGGCCGGGCCGCCGCCCTGCGCAAGCGGCTGGAGGCACTGGTGCAGGCCGATGCCGACGCCTTTACCCCGCTGGCCGCCGCCTACGGCCTGCCCCGGGAGACCCCGGAGCAGCAGGCCCATAAGGCCGCCGTGCTGGAAAAGGCCCTGAACGGGGCCTGCGCGGTCCCGCTGGACATCATGTCCGCCTGCTGCGAGGGCATCGCGCTGACGGAAGAATACGCCGAAAAAGGCAGTGTGCTGGCCGTTTCCGATGCCGGATGCGCCGCGCTGTTCTGCAGGGCTGCCCTGCAGGCCGCACAGCTGAATGTCCTTGCAAACACCCGCCTGATGGCGGACAAAGACCATGCAGCCGCCCTGAATGCAGAGTCCGACCGGATGCTGGAAGCGTTTCTTCCCCGGGCGGACGCTGTTGCCCGGAAGCTGTCGGAACGATTGAGAGGTTGACGGATATGGCTCAGATCCTGAAAGGCGCGCCCGTTGTGGCCGCCATGAACGAAGCAAACGCGGCCCGCTGCGCCGCCCTGAAAGAGAAAGGCATCACCCCCACCCTTGCCGTGGTGCGGGTGGGTGCCCGGGAAGATGATCTTTCCTACGAGCGGGGGGTCATGACCCGCTGCGGCAAAGTCGGCGTGGAAGTGAAGCAGTATCTGCTCCCTGCCGATGCAGCACAGGACGACCTGCTGAAGGTCATCGCAGAGATCAATGCAGATTCTTCTATCCACGGCTGCCTGCTCTTCCGTCCCCTGCCCCGGCAGTTCGATGACCGCACCGTCCGGGCAGCTCTGGCCCCGGAAAAGGACATCGACGGCATCACCGACGGGTCTCTGGCCGGGGTGTTCACCAACACGGCCATCGGCTACCCGCCCTGCACGGCGCAGGCCTGTCTGGAGATCCTGAAGTATTACAGCATCCCCCTCTCCGGCAGGCGCGCCGTGGTGGTGGGCCGGAGCCTTGTGGTGGGCAAGCCCGCCGCCATGATGCTGGACCGGGAGAACGCCACGGTGACGATCTGCAACTCCCGCACGCAGGACCTGCCCGCCCTCTGCCGGGAGGCGGATGTCCTCGTGGTCGCCATGGGCCGGATGGGCGCCATCGGCGGGGACTGTCTGCGGGCCGGTCAGGTCGTGGTGGATGTGGGCATCCACGTCAACGAGGAGGGCAGGCTCTGCGGCGATGTCCGCTTTGCCGAAGCGGAGCCGGTAGTGGACGCCATCACCCCCGTGCCCGGCGGTGTCGGCACCGTGACCACCTCGGTGCTGGTGGGCCATGTGGTGGAAGCTGCCGAAAAAACGCTCGGATCATAAGAAACGGAAACGCCCGGCCGGGAAATTTCCCGGCCGGGCGTTTTCTCTGTGTGGAGGAGCAACAAACAGGAGGTACCATTCGGAACTGGGCTGTTTTTCTCAGGCTGCCTTTGCCGGAGCAAAGACGAGGGCCTTTTTCTGCCGGGCCTGCATGCCGCGGACGATACAGCTCAGGGTGAAGTTGATGACAAAATAGATGATGCAGGCGGTGCCGAACAGCACCATGACGTCCGAGACATTCACGGTGCCAAGGCCGTTGTAGGTACCCGCCGCACTCAGCAGCTGCCGGATGCGGGCCATCAGCTCAATGGTGGCCACATTGGCAAGGTAGGACGAATCTTTGATGGTGGTGATGACCTGACTGAGCAGGGTCGGCACGATGTTCCGGTAGGCCTGCGGCAGGACGATGTAGAGCAGCACCTCTGCCGTGTTGAAGCCCTGGGCGTAACCGGCTTCAAACTGGCCCTTGTTCACGCCGTTCAGGCCGCCCCGGACGATCTCAGCGATGACCGAGGAGTTGAACAGGATCAGGGCCAGCGCCGCCTTGAACAGCAGCTTCATCTCCACGCTGGTCAGGCCGAACATCTTCCGGGCCAGAAAGGCCGGACAGGGGCAGAACACCACGCAGACAAAGATCCACAGCAGATACGGCGTATTCCGGAACAGTTCGATGTACGCCGCCGAGAGCCAGCCCAGGATGCGGGCCGGGCCCTTTTTGCAGTAGGTGCGGGCCAGCGCCAGCAGACTGCCGAGGATCAGCCCCAGAATCACCCCCAGCATCGAGATGATGCAGGTGAAGGCGATGCCCCGCAGCAGATAGGTCAGGACACCGGGCTGGGCCAGAATGGAAATGCTGGATACAAGGGTCTTCATTTATGCCGCCTCCTTCAGTGCCGTCCGCTTTGCCGTGCGCAGAGCGGGGTCTGCCCGGCCCTTGCGCTCCTTGAGCGAAGCCTCCCAGCGGGTCGCCAGCGTGGACAGCGGGAAGCAGACCACGAAGAAGATCAGGCCGCAGACGAGATACGCCGGTGCGTAGGCACCGCCGGTGGAAGCACCGGTCACGAAGCTGTAGGTCACGCTGATCAGGTCTGCACCGCCCACGATGTACAGGCAGGAGGTGTTCTTGAACAGGTTGACCACCTGATTCACCATGGGAGGCAGCATCACCGGGATACTCTGGGGCAGGATGATGTAGATCATCCGCTGCAGGTAGTTGAACCCCTGGGCCTGTGCGGCCTCAAACTGGCCTTTGGGCACCGACTCGATGGCGGCGCGGATCACCTCGCCCATATAGGCACCGGTGTAGATCCCCAGTGCGATGATGCCGGTGCGGATGACGCCGAGGCTCAGCCCCGCAAAGGCCAGCGCATAATACAAAAAGCAGAGCTGCAGCAGCAGCGGGGTGTTCTGGATGAACTCCACGTAGACCCGCGAAATGAACTTCAGGAGCTTATTGCCGCTGGTCGCCATCAGACCCAGCGCGGCACCGATGGCAAAGGCCAGCGCCAGCGCGCAGACCGCAGTCTGCAGGGTGTTGCCAAGCCCCAGAAGAAAGCTTTCCCGGTGGTTCCAGACGGTCGACCACGCACTCCATGAAAATAAACCGGACATCCCGAACACTCCTTTCCCTTGTCCCCTGCGGCAGGATCGCCGCCTTTACTCCAGACCGTTGTCCTTGATCAGCCCGTCAATGGTGCCGTCGGACAGCCAGCCGGTGACCAGCTCGTCGCACAGAGCCGAGAACCCGCTGCCCTTCTTGGTGGCAATGCCGTACTCCTGCGGGCTGAACTCGGCATCAATGTAGCTGCGGCCATCGGTCTTGTAGATGGCCAGGATGGACTTATCCACGCAGAAGCCGTCCACCTCACCGGCGCTCAGTGCCGTGCTGATGGCGGGATAATCGTCGTACTGACGGAAGGAAACGCCGTCCTTCCAGGTATCGGCATTGAAGGTCTCGGCGTCGAAACCGGTATCCTCGATGATGCCCTCGTCGATCATCTCCTTGACCAGCGCCCGGGCGGAGGTGGAGCCGGAGGAAACTCCGACCACCTTATCCTTCAGGTCTGCCAGCTCCTTGATCCCGGCGGAATCCTCCACCAGAACGCTGACGTGATCGGTGTAGTAGGGCGTTGTGAAATCCCAGCTCTGCTTCCGCTCCTCGGTGATGGTGAAGGTGGCCAGCACGCAGTCGATATCGCCGGAGTCCAGCAGCTCGCCGCGGGTCGCCGCCGTGACGGTGGTGAACTCCACGTCCACACCCAGATGCTCGGCGATCAGCTCGGCCAGGCTGTCCTCAAGGCCGGTATACTCGCCGGTCAGAGTATCCTGAAAACTGAAGCCCTTGACGGCATTCTTGACGCCGACCTTCAGGACCCCGCGGTCCACGATGGCCTGCACATCGGCGGAAAGTGCTTCGGAAGCTGCTGCACTGCCTGCCGCAGCGGAGGATGCTGCGGAGGATGCTGCGGCCGTGCTGGAAGAGCCGCCGCAGGCGGTCAGGGCTGCCGCTGCGGCAGCCATCCCGGAAACAGCCAGAAAACTACGGCGTGAGATCTTTTTCATAATGACACACTCCTCTATAAAATCTGCAGCCGGGCGGCTTTCCCTTCCGCCCCTCGTTGGCTGCGTTATCAACAGCGGCGGCCGCCGCTCTGCGGCCCTTCCGCGGTGATCGGGTTTACCGGATGATCTTGCCCAGGAACTGACGCACCCGCTCGTTTTTCGGGTTCGTGAAGAAGTGTTCCGGGGTTCCTTCCTCAATGATCTGGCCGTCCGCCATAAAGACGATCCGGTCTGCCACCTGACGGGCAAAGCCCATCTCGTGGGTGACCACCACCATGGTGATGTTCTTCTCATGGGCCAGGTTGACCATGACGTCCAGAACTTCCTGAATGGTCTCCGGGTCCAGCGCACTGGTGGGCTCGTCGAACAGGATGATCTTGGTCTGGGCACACAGGGCCCGGGCAATGGCGATGCGCTGCTGCTGTCCGCCGGAAAGCTGGGTGGGGTAGACATTTGCCTTATCCCGCAGGCCCACGACTTCCAGATAGTGGTAAGCCAGCTCCTCGGCCTCCTGCTTTGTCTTGTGGTGCAGCTTCATGGGGGCCAGCGTCAGGTTTTTCAGCACCGTCATGTGGGGGTACAGGTTGAACTGCTGGAACACCATGCTGGTGGTCTCGCGCACCAGCTTCGTCCTGTTCTTCGCCGTCAGCTCCTGTCCGTCGATGTAGACATGGCCGCTGGTGGGTTCTTCCAGAAAGTTCATGCAGCGGACAGTGGTGGACTTGCCCGAGCCGGAAGGCCCGATGATGACCAGCTTCTCGCCCTCGGCCACTTCCAGGTTGATATCCTTCAAAACGTGCAGATCGCCGAAATATTTTTCTACATGCTCCAGTCTGATCACAGATGCTTCCGCCTTTCCCTATCTCGATTCCCTCCTCAGAGCCTCATTGCCCTGCAGGGTACGAAAAAAGGCGCCCGGTGATCCCTCACCAAGCGCCTTTGCTTTCGTTGTTAAAAGTATAGCGGGTTTCGTTTTTACTTTCAATCCGAAAATTGCAACAACTTTTTCCTCACACTTTTCTGTGTTTTGTAAAGTTGCACAAAGTCATGCCTTTATTTTTGCTTTTTCAGCGAACCAACAGCAGCAGCCAGGCCGATGCCACGGCCTGCAGGATCAGCCAGCGGGCCACCACCTGCTCATCGCTCCAGCCCTTGCGCTTGCGCACATGGTCATGCAGCGGGGTCAGGGTGTTCTTGAGGATGCTGATGTGCAAAAACCGCTTGAAACTGATCTTCAGGATGCCGAGGCTGCCGTCCACGATAAAGACCAGCGCCGCCAGAAGGAAGGCGAAGGGGTGACTGCTCTTGAGGGCCAGGATCGCCAGGAAGAAGCCCATGGCGCGGCTGCCGGCATCGCCCATCAGAAGGGTGGAAGGCTTGGCGTTCTGCCACAGGTAGGCCAGCAGGGCACCAATAAAGACGATGGCTGCGGTGGCATAGTCCCCCAGCTCTTCCCCGTAGGCCAGCAGGAAAGTCCCGATGCTGACCACGGCAAGGCTGGCGGACAGGCCGTCCACGCCGTCGGTGCAGTTGACCACGTTGATGCTGGCCCAGATCAGGATGATGATCAGGATCAGGTAGACGGCATAGGGCAGCGTGAAGCTCCAGCCCAGGAAGCGGACGCCGGTGCCGTTGAAGTTCAGATAGGTGACACCGGCCACCGCGGCGATGACCAGATCGATCAGGCCCTTCTTGTACTCGTTCCAGGCCGTCTCGGCGGCATCATCGAAGTAGCCGGAGAGCATGGAGGCGATGAGCAGGACGGTGTAGATCACATACTCAACCTTGAAGGGCACCACCGCCAGCGTCACCAGCGCGATGCAGAACACGAAGATCAGGCCGGAGCCCCGGGCCTTACCCTTGGAGAGCTGGCCGTTCACCGCAAAGGCACGGCCATGATCCTGAGGGAGCTTGTCGCGGAAGACCGAATCCATCAGTGCGGTCAGTGCAAAGGCCAGCAGAAAGCCCAGCGCATCCACGGTGCGCTGGCTGTCCGAAAGTAATTGAAGCATCTTATTCCTCTTTCCGGGGGCAGAAAGCTGTCCCCTCTTGTTTCACTCATAGGTGTTTTCAGTATAACACGGAGCCGGTCAGGAATCAATCCGTCCCGCACCGGGAAATCCCGCCGGATTTGACATTTCCCGGCCCTGCTCTTATAATGAGAAAGCTTCCGGAGCCTTCCGGCAGGACATTTTTGATCAAAGGAGACAGCATGACATTTTCACTGGAACAGCTTTCTGCCCGGATGCGGCAGGGCGGGGACATTTCTCTACGAGAGACCGCGCAGGTCGCCCTGACCCTGAGCATCCCTTCCATTCTGGAGCAGCTGGTGGTCACCGCCATGGAGTACATCGACGCGGCCATGGTGGGCCATATCGGGGCCGGGGCCACCGCCGCCATCGGCATCGTCAGCTCCAGCACCTGGCTGCTCAACGGCATTCTGCTGGGGCTGTCCACCGCCTTTTCCATCCAGATCGCGCAGTACCTCGGCGCTGACCGTCAGGCGGACGCCCGGGGTGTGCTGCGGCAGGCCATGCTGTTCAATCTGGCCGCAGGTCTTGCCGCCGCCGGGTTCGGCGTGGGCATCAGCGGGCACCTGCCCGGCTGGCTGGGGGCGGACGCCTCCCTGCAGGCCGACGCCTCCGCCTATTTCGCCATCTGGTCGGCTGCCCTCCCCCTCACCATCGCCATGGGCATGTACACGGCCATGCTCCGCGCCACCGGCGATGCCCTGACCCCCAGCCTGATCAGCGTTCTGGTCTGCGCGCTGGACGTGGTGTTCAATTTCTTCCTCATCAACCCCACTCGGGAGCTGACCCTCTTCGGCCGCTCCGTCACGGTCTGGGGTGCCGGGCTGGAAGTTCCGGGCGCGGCGCTGGGCACCGCCCTTTCCACCATCATCGGCGGTGCGCTGACACTGGGCATCCTGCTGCTGCGGGACGGCCCCCTCTGCATCCGGAAGCCCGGCTCCTGGAAGATCACCCGCTCCTGCCTGGTCAACCTGTGGCGGGTGGGTGCCCCTCTGGCGGCAGAACGGGCCGCCCTCTCCTCCGCGCAGGTGCTGCTGGTGCGGATCGTCTCCGGTCTGGGCACGGTGGCCATTGCCGCCAACAGTCTGGGCGTCAGCGCCGAGAGCCTGTGCTACATGGCAGGCTACGGCATTCAGGATGCCGCCATCGCCCTCATCGGACAGGCCGTGGGTGCCCACCGGAAGGACATGGCCAAACGGTTTGCCTGGCTCTGCACCGCCATGGGCGTGGGCATCATGGCCCTGTCCGGCGTGGGACTTTTCGTCTTTGCCCCGGCCCTGATGAGCATCTTCACGGCGGATGCCGCCGTCATTGCCCTGGGAGTCCGGGTGCTGCGCATCGAGGCCTTTGCCGAGCCCATGTTCGGGGCCTCCATCGTGGCAAGCGGTGCCATGCAGGGTGCCGGCGACAGCACCGCCTGCTTCCTGCTGAACCTTTTCAGCATGTGGGGCATCCGGCTGACGCTGGCTTTCCTGCTGGCCCCCCGCTTCGGGCTGGTGGGCGTGTGGGGTGCCATGTGCTTCGAGCTGTGCATCCGCGGCCTGCTGTTCCTCGTCCGTCTGGCCCGGGGCCGCTGGCTGGAAAAGGGTGCGCTGTCCTGAATCATTTTTCCAAAACGAAACGGAGCCGCCGCACGAGGTGCAGCAGCTCCGTTTTTTCTTTTGCGGCTTTGCTTTTCAGGCGATCACTTCCGGCCGTGCAGGATGGGCGACAGCGGCTTATAGATCAGCATGCAGAGCGCCGCATCCAGCAGGCCCTTGACCAGCGTGAAGGGCATATTGAAGATGACCAGGCACTTGATGAGGCTGTCGGCCGAGGGCAGAATGGCCTGATACATCCCCAGAATGGCCTCCAGCGGCAGGTGGTAGAACTGGACATAGGCCGGATAGGTGATGAAGTAGTTGGACGGCACACTGAACAGCGCCATGGCCGCGGCACCGGCGAGGACACCCAGGATCGCGGTCTTGCGGCTCTTGTGCTTTTTGTACACAAAACCGGCCAGCGCCGAGAACACCGCCCCCAGCATGAAGTTGCACAGCTCGCCCACACAGGCCGTGGAAGTACCCTTGATGAGGATGTGGAGCAGGTTCTTCATGAAGCTGATGACCACACCGTACACCGGGCCCAGCGCAAACGCGCCCAGCAGGGCCGGCAGGTCGGAGAAGTCCATCTTGACGAAGGACGGGATGAGCATCGGGATCGGGAACTCGATGAACATCAGGATGAAGGCCACCGCGCTGAGCATGGCGGCAACGGTCAGATTGCGGGTCGTGTTTTTCTGCATAGTTTTTCCTCCCGGGGCGCTTCGGGCCCCAAATTTGAATTGGAAAGCCCTTTTCGCGCGGATCGGAACCGGGAAGACAACCAAAAACGCGCCCTGCCGCAGCAAACACTGCAACAGGGCGCGTAGACAAATCGTATTGTCTGCCGTTTCTTGCATCCGGACTATACCGTTGGCCCCGGAGTCTCACCAGGTCAGCACCCTTGCGGGTGGTCGCGGGCTGTACCGCCAGTGGGGAATTGCACCCCGCCCTGAAACGAACTTTCTGGCCAAAGTATAGCGCGGCGGCCCGCTCTTGTCAAGCCCTGAATTCGATTTGCCCTGCGGGGCGCGGTATGCTATACTGATAGACAGTATCCGACAAAATCTGATTATGAGGAGCGATCCACTATGATCTTTTCCGTCCGGAACCTCGGGTTCGAGCTGGGCTCCCTGCTTCTGGAAGGCTGGCTGGCGCTGGCCGCACGGGCCGTCTGTGCCCTGTTCATCTTCCTGATGGGCCTGCTGGTCTCCTGGCTTCTGCGCCAGAAGCTTTACCCTGCCCTGCAGGACCGCAGCTGGCATTTCGCCGCTACCCCCATCCTGCTGAAGAGCCTGAAACTGCCGCTGGAGCGCGCGGCCGTCTACACCGGCCTGTATCTGGCGCTGGCCAGCCTGCCCTGGGCCATTTCCGGGTTCCCGCACCTTCTGCTGCTGGGCTACAAGGTGCTGATGACTTTCTTCTTCTGCGAGGGGCTCTACCGGGCATCCGGCGTGGCAGACCTGCTGCTGGCCTCCTGCAGCCCGGAGATCCGTTCCAACAAGACCCTGCTCTCCCTCCTGAATACGACTTACAAGGTGCTGGTGGTCATTCTGGGCGTGGCCACCGCCGCCCAGATCGTGGGCTTCCCCATCGGCAGCATCGTGGCCGGTGCCGGACTTGTCGGCCTGACCATCTCCCTTGCCGCGCAGGAGAGCGCCAGCAACCTGTTCAGCGGCATCGTCATCCTGCTGGACAAACCCTTCTCCATCGGGGACTGGATCACCGTGGGGGATGTGGAGGGCGAGGTCATCGATATCAACTTCCGCTCCACCCGCATCCGCTCGCCGGATAAGACGGTGAACATCGTCACCAACAGCAAGATCTGTTCTTCCACCGTCCAGAACGCGGCCCTGCGCACCATGCGGCCCTACAAGTTCAATCTGGGCGTCACCTACGGCACCACCCGTCCCCAGCTGGAAAAGCTGATGGCCGACCTGCAGGCCATGCTGGACGCAAGCCCCTGCACCAACAAGGGCACCAACATCGTCCGGCTGGCCAGCTTCGGGGATTCCAGCATCAATATCCTGGTATCCGCGTTCCTGAACACCAACGTCTACACCGAGTTTCTGCGGATGCAGAACGACCTGAACCTGAACATCATGGATATCATGCAGGCCGACGGCGTGGACTTCGCCTTCCCCTCCACCAGCGTTTACATCGAGAAAAACTGATTCTGTCATTTCCGGCGCCTTCTCCTGCGGGAGAGGGCGTTTTCTGTTGTTCCGTCACAGTGCCACGTCCAGCGCCATCATCAGGGCAAACCCGGCCACCACGCTGATGACCCCCGCCGGTTCGTCGGCCCCCACGGCTTCCGGGATCATCTCCTGTGCCGTGACGCAGACCATGCACCCGGCGGCGATGCTCATGAGCCAGGGCAGGGCCGTGCGGACCCATCCGGCCAGCACCAGCGCCAGCAGGGCCCCGACCGGTTCCACCAGCCCGGAGGCTGCCCCGGCCGCAAAGGCCCGCAGACGGGGTCTGCCCTCCTGCACCAGCGGCAGGCTCACCGCCGCCCCCTCCGGGATGTTCTGCAGTCCAATGCCGAGGGCCAGCGCCAGTGCCCCGCTGACGGCATCCGGCTCCCCCTGCAGGGCCAGTGCGGCGGCAAGGCCCACCACCATCCCCTCCGGCAGATTGTGCAGGGTAACAGCCAGCACCACCCGGCCCCAGTGATCCGGCCCGCCGTTCAGCAGACGGCCCGCAGCCTGTTCCAGCCGCAGCAGACCCACTGCCCCTATCAACAGACCGGCCGCCGGTGGCAGCCACGCAGGCAGCGCCCCCTGTCCGGAGCGCTCGATGGCAGGCAGCAGCAGGCTCCACACGCTGGCCGCCAGCATGATCCCGGCCGCCAGCCCGCAGAGCATCCGCCGGGTGGCAGGCTCCCCGGGACGCCGCAGCAGAAATACCCCGGCCGCACCGGCGGTGGTGCAGAGCGCCGGCAGCAGGAGCCCCACCGCGCAAGACAAGATCGGTTCCATATTGCATTCCTCCCTTCCCCCGGTGTATGCGGAGCGAAAAAGGAATGTGAAAGGACAGCGGGCTCAGAAGCTGAAGCACTCCCCCAGCACCGTGTGGACGCTGTTGGCCGCATAGCCCACCTTGCCCGGGCTGCCGGTTCGCCGGAACAATCTGTCAAAAATTCCTTGACTTTTAGCGATAAATTACAGCAAAATCGTAGATTCTCCCCCAGAAATGTAATCTTTGCCTAAATTCCTCTTGATTTTTCTGTAAAACAGGCTAAAATATCTTCTTGCAGAGCGGCTCTGCTTGTGGGAGCCGCCTGCAGAATTTATGATTCTGAGGAGATTTTGGATATGAAACTCAAGACTGTTGCTGTTGCTGCTGCCGCTCTGGCTCTGGCTGTTGGTATGACCGCCTGCGGTGGTTCTTCTTCTACCGCCGCTTCCTCCACCTCCGCTTCCGAGGCTGCTTCTGCAAGCGCTTCTGTTGCTGCTGAGTCCGTGGATGCTTCTTCCGCTGTTGAGGATTCCTCCAGCGAGGCCGCTTCTTCTGAAGCTGCTTCCAGCGAGGCTGCCTCCTCTGAGGCTGCTTCTTCCGAAGCTGCTGCTTCTTCTACTGCCGCCTGAGTTCCGGCACAGAACTGATCTGAAACAAAACCGCCCTGCACAGAGTGATTCCGTGCAGGGCGGTTTTTGGTTTCCTCTTTTACCGGTCTTTTACCGGGCCCAGGTGACGGCTTCGGTCCCGTTGTAATTGAATTTGCCGTCGTTCTTTTCTTCCATCGCCTTGATCATATGGTAGGTATACTCGTTATAGGGCGTGGGGATCCCCAATTCGGCCCCCATCCGGACCAAGGCACCCGAGAACATATCGATCTCGGTGTGGCGTCCGGCATCCAGATCCTGCAGGGTCGAATAGCGGGCCGTGGGCGGCACTGCGCAGCCATGGCCGATGATGGCATCCGCGATTTTCAGATCGATGCCCTTGGCCGCCGCGATGGCTTCCAGCTCCCGCCGCAGACCGTCGCTGATGGCCTGCATATGGACACTGTCCCGGTAGCAGCCCACACCGGCCCCCAGAATGGCCTGGGGCAGGTTGTTGCAGACGTTGAGCCGGAACTTGCCCCACATCTCCTCCCGGATATGTTCCGAGACCCGGGCGCGGACCCCGGTGCCCCGGAACAGCTCTTCGACGGCCCGGACCCGCTCGCTTTCAAAGGGAGCCGCCAGCTCGCCGTAAATGATGCCCAGCGTTGCCTCCGGGTCGAAATGGACCCCATCCGCTTCCCAGTGGGAGGCCACCTTGATGAAGGAGTGGAGCAGATGGCCGTCCCCCACTTCGGCTCCAATGATCTCCTCGCTGTCTACGCCGTTCATCAGGCTCATGACGGTGGTGTGTTCCCCCACAACGGCCCGGATGCTTTCCAGCGCACTGGGCAGGGCACCGTACTTCAGCGCCACCACCAGAAGGTCCACGTCCGTGGCCTCCGCCGGGGTCCAGACCTCCGGGCGGTAGACGGTCCCGTTGATGGGGCAGCCCTTTTCCTTCAGACGCTGAGCGCGCCCGCCCTCGGCGATGACCCCCAGCTTCAGGTCCTCCCTGCCGGAAAGGCCCCAGATGACATAGGAACCCACGGCTCCGGCTCCCAGAATTGCAACCGAACGGATCTTCATACTGTTTTCTCTCCCTTCAGGATCTTCTGCACCCCGGCAAGGTCCTTGACAAAATAGATCCCGCGCTGCCGCTCCGGTGAGGACAGCCCCGATGTGTTCATCTGCTCCAGCAGCATCCGCAGGCCCTTGTAATAGCCGTTGAGATCATAGAGGATACAGGGCGCATCCAGATGTTTCAGCGATACTTTGGACATCACTTCGGCGATCTCCTCCAGCGTCCCGGTGCCGCCCGGGAAGGCGATGAAGGCATCCCCCAGCTCAATCATTTTCGTCTTGCGCTCGGTCATGTCCTTTGTCACGATCAGGCGCGTCAGGCCGTCGTGCTGCAGCTCGTCCCGCACAAAGAATTCCGGCTCCACGCCGGTCACCTCGCCCCCGGCCTGCAGGACGCTCTCGGCCAGTTCGCCCATCAGCCCGCAGCGGGAGCCGCCATAGATCAGTGCATTTCCGCTCTCCCCGATCCAGCGGCCAAGTTCCTGCACCGCCTGCTTCAGGGCCGGGTCGGTGCCCGCACTGGCACCCAGATAAACGGTAATGTTCATTTTCCCACCTGCTTTTCCCAGATTTTGTTTTATTGTACCACGGCTCGCCCCGGCAGAAAAGGCCTGCGGCCGGTTTTTCTTGCAAATCCTGCCGGTCTGTGCTATGCTGAAAAAAATTTGAACTGTTTCCGGGCGGAAGATCTTATGACATATACCGTAGGCGAAATGGCAAAACTGCTGGACGTTCCCGCTTCCACCCTGCGCTACTACGACAAGGAGGGATTGCTGCCCTTTGTGGCCCGTTCTTCCGGCGGCATCCGCATTTTTCAGGATTCCGACCTCGAGTGGCTCCGGGTCATCGGCTGCATGAAAAAAGCCGGTATGTCCTTGAAGGACATCCGGCGCTATATCGAGCTTGCCATGCGGGGCGATGACACCATCGACGCCCGGCTGGAACTGCAGAAAACCACTCAGACCTGACACCTCACACGCCCCAGAACAGGACCCCAAGCCCCGCCGATAGCAGGATCATGGCGATCGGCGATGGGGCTTTTTTTGTTTTGCGCTTCCAGAGCAGGTGGCCCCCCACCAGCAGAAGGAACACGAGGATGGACTTTGCATCCGGCGGGGACACCGTGTGCAGGTCGGTCACCCCGCACAGGGTCGAAAGGATCATGTTCAGGGCCGTGGCAAGGATCATGGCCACCACGCAGGGACGGACCCCGGAGAGGAATGCTTCGACCCCGGCGTATTTCATCAGGCCCTTCAGGGCAGCCGCCAGCAGCAGGATGATGAAAAAGGAGGGCAGCACCACCCCGAGGGTCGCAAAAAAGGCCCCGGGAAGCCCCGCCTGCGAAGAGCCGATGAAGGTGGCCATATTGACCGCCAGCGGCCCCGGCGTGGACTCGGACACCGCGATGAAGCTCAGGAACTCCGGTTCGGTCAGCCAGCCATGGCCCAGCACCGTCTCCCGCACCAGCGAGATCATGCCGTAGCCGCCGCCGAAGGAGAGGGCCCCGATCATCAGGAAGTTCAGGAACAGCTCAAGACAGATCATGCCGGTCCCCCTTCCGCAGCTTTTTCAGCGCCCACAGCAGCACCCCTGCCCCGCCGCAGAGCAGGATATAGAAGATGGAGGAAAAGGACACCGCCGCCAGCGAACAGCCCACCATGGCCCCCATGACCCCGACGAACACCACCCTGTCAAAGGGTGTGCGGCTCAGATTTTTCAGCATTTTGATGCCCGCCGAGAGGATCAGGTAGATCACGCATACCTGAATTCCCCGGAAGGCGCTGGCCACCGCCGACAGGCTCAGGAACTGGTCGAACACCAGCGAGATCAGATAGATGACCAGAAAGGACGGCAGGCAGACCGCCGTCGTGGCGGCCGCCGCGCCCCGCACCCCATCGATCCGGTACCCGATATAGGTCGCACTGTTCACCGCCATAGGGCCCGGCGTGGACTCGGAAATGGCTACCATGTCCAGAAATTCCTCCCGGGTCACCCACTGTTTTTCTTCCACAAATTCATGTTCCAGCAGGGCCACCATGGCGTAGCCGCCGCCGAAGGTAAAGGCCCCGATCTTCAGGAACGTCCAGAACAGTTCCTGTGTTTTTTTCATTGTTTCCGCCCCGCAGTCTGATTCCGTTTTATTTTCCGGGAGATCCTCCCGGCCCCTTATTCGCCCCGGATGATTCGGATCAGGGTCTTGTCCAGCTGAAGGGTGCGGTTCCACGGGTTCAGGATCACGCCCTGGACCTCCGGCACCTGAAGCGCCATCTCAAACAGCCGGTCGATCCCGGCCAGAAAGGTGGACTGCACCGGGTCGGCCCCCTTCATCTCCTCGTCAAAGCTGGTAAATGCGTACCACCAGGCCCCGCCGTCTGCCGTCTGCAGCACCCGGAGCTGCATCGGGCCGCCGGGGGTCGGCTCCACGGCCACCACGACCTGTCCGCCCTCCCGCATCCGCCGGCGGATGACCGTCAGCGTGTGGGCCAGCTGCTCCTGGGTGGTCTCCTGCTGCAGCGCCGCCACGGCCTGCTCGATCTTCTCGTTTCCCTCCAGACCTTCGTCTCTGGGCTGATCCGTCATAAAATCTTTCCTCTTTTCTATGGTTCAGAACAGGTCCAGCATGGCGTCCAGATAGACCGCCTCCCGGACCCGGAGCTGCGCTTCCGGCTTGGTGAGATAATAGAGCAGGAACTCCAGGATCAGCGCACTGCCCAGACCCCGCCCCTCGATCTTGAAATTGGAAAAGCCCCGGGGCAGATACTCCTGCCGGATCCCATTGATCCCGATGAAGCCGGGGTTCTCCATCGCTTTGGAAAACCGGTAGCCTTCCGCCGCATCCGGTGCCGCACAGCGGTGATCCGGGCAGTCCTCCCCCAGATTCTGGCGGCTGACCACCTCATAACAGCGTTTCCGCTCCATGCAGTCAAACCAGCAGCATTCGTTGCACAGAAACTCCACCTTGTCCTTCTGCCCGGGCGTCAGGGTATCCAGCCGGTCAAAGGCATGGTTCAGGCGGAAATCCGGCACCACATAGCGGAACTCCTCCCGTTCCAGCTCCTTCCGGAACTGCCCGAACTCCGTCAGCACCTTGGTGGTGGACGAGACCAGATAAAGCTCCGGATAATTTTTCTGCAGATACTCCGTCAGCAGCTCCGAATGGACGATGACCCCGTTCCGGGGCTCTTCGTCGGTGCGGAACAGCTCGCAGAGGGCATTGCAGGCCGGGTCGGAAAGATGCTCCGCCCGGAGCTGCGAGTTGCTGAAGGTCAGCCGGGCCGAAATGCCGTACTCCTGCAGCAGGGCCCGGACCTCCCGGGGGTCGTGATCTCCGCAGGAGATCCGCCCGCCGCCCCAGAGACTGTTTTCCGGTGCGCCGTAGATGGAGCCGATCTCGCACCAGTCGTAGAAATATTCCCGATGCTCCCGGAACAGGGGCAGAAACCTGCGGTACAGCTCGTAAAATTCAAACAGCCCGGGAAGATGATAGATTGCCTTTTTCAATTCGGATGCGCCCTTTCTGGGATGGCTCGCTGCCCGGCGCTTCCCGCTGCGGGGAACTCCGGATCACTTCACAGATAGGATATCATGGATGCCGCCGCTTTACAAGAGGCTTCAGCTTTTTCGCCGTCTCAAAAATTTGTCTCCCGGGGCAGACGGCTCAAACAATGCAAAATTGTTAGTCTTCTCTAACTCTTGATCCCGTAAAAACATCCTCCCGGCGGATGAACTGCCCCGGGAGAAATCAGTCCTTTCCACACAAAAAACGGCCCGGAGCCTGCAGAGATACAGGTTCCGGGCCGTTCTGTTTTCAGGTTGACCGGCCGTCTGCCTTACTTCTTGGCAGCAGCCTTCTTGCGGGCTGCACGGCTGGTCTTTCTGGTGGTCGGCTTCTTTGCGGGAGCCTTGGCGGCGGCGGGAGCAGCGGCCTTTGCAGGCTCGGCAGCCTTGACGGGTTCTTCCTTCACAGCTTCCTTCACAGCTTCCTTCACGGCTTCTGCCTTTGCCTCAGCGGGCTTCTCCTCCACAGCAGCGGCGGCCTTGGGTGCTTCCACGGGCTTTGCCTCTGCGACGGGCTCGGCGGCCTTGGTCTCCGGCACTTCCTCTGCGGGGGCAGCTTTCTCCACGGGCTCAGCATCCTTCTTGGCGGCGCGCTTTGCGCGGTCCTTCACCTCGGCGATGGTCCACAGCTGGTCGTCGCCCGGGGTCTCCTGCCAGATCTGCAGGATGGCACCCTCGGCAGCACCCATGCCCACGGTATCGATGCACTTGCCGCTGGCCCAGGAAGAGCGCAGGCGGACCGCGCCTGCGGGGGTGGGCTCCACAGTCCACATCTGAGAGGTACCGCCCACATCCTCCCACAGATGCAGCCAGGTGCCGTTTGCAGTACCGGTCATCATCAGATCGATGAGCTTGCCGGAAGCGCGGTTGCGGATGCGGTACACGCCGTCGCCCTCCCGCACAAAGGCCCACTCCTGCTCGGGCTTGTGTTCATACTTGCCCAGGCGGATATCCCCGCCGTTGGCAGCTTCCTCCACAGCCTGGATGACGCTGCCGCCCTTGGCTGCGATGGTATAAAAGCGATCTGCCTCGATCACGGTCTGCGCTACTGTTTTCATAGTTTCTCCCTCCGATATTGTCCCATTTGAACAAATCTTTCATTTAATGCTGTTAAATTATACCACTTGACGTGATTTTTTACAAGGATTTCGCCGTTCCTTTAGCATTGTTCACAAAAAGCGACCGCATTTCACCCGGTTTTGCACCGTTTGCGAAAACTTTTCGGCCTTAAAAATTGCTTGATATAAAACTATTCCTGCGTTATACTAAAGAGGAACATTTCATATCACAAGCGAAAGTGAGGTTTTTTCATGACATCTGAAGACAGAAGTGCGGCACAATTCCGCAAAATGACCGAAACTCCCATCCCGAAACTGATCCTGAGCCTTGCGGCCCCCACCATCCTGAGCATGCTGATCACCAGCATCTACAATCTGGCGGACACCTTCTTTGTGGGGCAGATCTCCACCAGCGCCTCCGGTGCCGTGGGCGTTGTTTCCAGCCTGATGGCCATCATCCAGGCGCTGGGCTTCATGCTG
Source organism: uncultured Faecalibacterium sp. (assembly GCA_934526125.1). Classification (GTDB taxonomy): domain Bacteria; phylum Bacillota; class Clostridia; order Oscillospirales; family Ruminococcaceae; genus Faecalibacterium. The sequence continues at coordinate 21,036 of CAKSZU010000025.1, forward strand.
GGCCACGGTGCCGGCAGCATCATCAGCCGCAGCCTCGGCAGCCAGAACACCCAGGCTGCCACCCGGTTCGCTTCCACCAGCTTCTTCACGGCGCTGGTGTTCGGCAGCATCATTGCCGTCATCGGCCTGCTGACCCTGCCGGATTTCATGATGCTGCTGGGCAGCACCCAGACCATCCTGCCCCACGCCTGCGACTATGCCCGTTTCATCCTGATGGCCGCCCCTCTGATGATGTCCAGCCTTGTGATGAACAACATCCTGCGGTACGAGGGCAAAGCCAACTTCGCCATGATCGGTCTGGTGACCGGCGGTGTGCTGAACATGGTGATGGACCCGATCTTCATCTTCGGCTTTGGCATGGGCACGGCCGGTGCAGGCCTTGCCACGGCCCTGAGCCAGAGCATCAGCTTCTGCATCCTGCTGTCCATGTTCCTGCGGGGCCGGACGGTCAGCCAGTTCCGGATCAGCACCTTCACCCGTGATCCCGCCGAGTTCGGCACCATCCTGATGACCGGTATGCCCAGCTTCGGCCGCCAGGGCCTGAACAGCATCGGCGGCATGCTGCTGAACATTGCCGCCCGCAGCTACGGCGACGCCGCCGTTGCCGGCATGAGCATCGTCTCCCGCATCTTCCTGTTCATCCTCTCGGTGGCCATCGGCACCGGACAGGGCTTCCAGCCTGTGGCGGCCTTCAACTACGGTGCCCGCCGGTACCGCCGGGTGCAGCAGGCCTGCCTGTTCACCATGGAAGCCAGCTTCTGCTTCCTCTGCATCCTGCTGGCCGGCTGCTGGTTCAACGCCGGGACCCTGATCCGCCTGTTCCGGGATGACCCGAAGGTCATTGCCGTGGCACTGCCCGCCTTCCGGTATCAGTGCTTTGCCATGCTCCTGCAGCCGGTGATCGTCTCCGGCAACATGCTGTTCCAGAGCATCGGCAAATCCGGCCGGGCCACCTTCCTGGCCTGCTGCCGTCAGGGTGTGTTCTTTATCCCCCTGATCCTGACCCTGCCCCGGCTGTTCGGGCTGACCGGTGTGGAGATCTGCCAGCCCATCGCCGATGTGCTGACCGCCCTTGTCACCATACCCTTCCTCTTCCCCTTCCTGCATCAGCTGAGCAAAATGGAGGATGAAGAAGCCGCGACCGCCTGATCTCCGCTTTCTGTCATCAATCTGTAACCACCGCCGGACGTTCGATTGCAATTGAACGTCCGGTTTATTCGTATTATAATCAGATAGAGAAAGAAATTTCTTCCAACCCAGTGTGAGGTATTGCTTATGAGATCTTCTGTTCTGCGTATCGGCTGTGCCGCCCTGAGCCTTTCGGTGGCCGCTGCGGCCCTGACGTCCTGCTCCCTGATGCCGCCTGCCTCGCCTCTGCCTGATTCCAAACCCGCCCAGGCTGAGGAAGCGCCCGGCTCCGCTGCCGCTTCGCTGGACGACGGCAAGCTGCGCATCCTGTACAGCAACGGCTCCAACGGCGGCAACACCGTGCTCTGCGGCAATGCCGTGTTGTATCAGGCCGCCAGCAGCGAGACCGTGTATCTGGTGCCGGATACCCTGACCGGCACTGTGCGGTACTATCTGCGGCAGTGGTCGGACCCCAGCGCCCCCACCGGCCGCGTCAGCGCGCTGTACGACCGCAGCGGCAAGGAGGTGCTGGCCTTCGATCAGGCCTACGACGCCGCCCTGACCGGCTCCCTCCTGGTGCTGACCGTCCCGGAGTCCATGGCATATGACCCGGCCCACAACCACGCCCCCGGCGACTGCAGAGTCATCGACCTGTCCACCGGCGAGGAGCTGTCCGTCCCTGAAAACACTTACGGCTGCAGGATTGTCGGGGACGATCTTGCGTTCAACATTTGCGCCCTGCCCGCGGACTATGTTGCCCCCGAAAACAGCTGGGACGAAGACCTGACCCCTTACTATGCAGTGCAGGTGGAGGACCGGGACGGGAACGTGATCTATCAGGCCTCCGGCTGCTCCGCAAATACGATCTCTGCCTTTGCGGGAGACAGCGCCGCCCCCACCGACTGGCTGGTGGTGAGCCACTACAACGAAGATGGCACGATGGGTGCCGACAGCCTGTACAACCCCACCACCGGCGAGGAGCTGACCGGCTACCAGCAGTACACCGGTGCAGGCACGGTCAGCCTGTACAACAACGGCAGATACCAGCTGGTGGATCTGGTCAGCACGGAGCAAAGCGCCGTACTCTGCGAGTATGACCAGCCCATCCGGTACTATGCGCCCGGCATGGCGATCACGGAACCGGATGCCTTCACCCCCGGAATGGCGGGGCGGTATCTGTTCCACGACCTGCTCACCGGCGAGGAGAAAACCCTCTACGATGCCAATACGGATGATGCCACGTTGGCCATCTATGCCCTAGACGGCACCGTGCGGGTGTTCGACCTGCAGACCGGTGTTCTGCTGACCGATACCACCATCGACCCGGTGGATAATCAGGTGCGCGCCCATATTTACCCCGAGGGGAACGGCTGGGCCTGGGTCGAGCAGGATGACAATGACAACTATGACGCAGCGGCGATCCACATCTGCGGGCCGGACGGCATCCACAAGACCCTCGACCCGGCCAAGCTGGATGAGACCTACAACTACTACTCGCCCCTGCTCTCCACTGAGGACGGCATCTACTTCTACGGCTGCTACAACGGCCCCGGCAGCAGCTGGCTCTATGATGTTCTGAACAGCGACGGCGATGTGGTGGTGAGCGGCCTGCGCAGCTGTGCCGGGTACTACGCCAACAGCATCAACGGCCTGCCCGAGGGCGTGTTCGCCGCCATCAAGGGCTTTGACAGCGGCTGGATGGACCTGACCGGCCAGTGGCTCTACGCCGAGAGCATCTTCGCCTCGGCTTCCGATGAATCGACCGACAACTACTTCTGAGGGAGGGTTTTATCATGAAACAGAACAAGATTTCGCGCCGGGCCTTTCTGACCGGCCTTGGCATCGCTTCTTCGGCTGCCCTGCTGGCCGCCTGCGGCAGCTCCGCTTCGTCCGGCAGCAGCACACCGGCTTCTTCGGCTCCGTCCGAAGCGCCTGCCTCCTCGGCTTCCAGTGAGGTCACGGCAGAGCCGGTTCTTGCCCCGGAGGACTTCCCTGTTACAGATGGCTCCACGGCCTGCATCCCGCTGATTGCGCAGATCATGGCGGACACCACCGGGATGGATCTGGAGACCGCACAGAGTGCCGTGACCACCAACACCACGGCCCAGGCCTGGCGCAACCTAGGCCTGTACGGCAACAATTACGGCGATTCGGTCAAACTGATCATCGCCTACGAAGCCCCGGAATCTGTCAAGGAGGAGCTGAAGGCAGACGGCGACCCGCTGGACCAGAAGGCCATTGGCCGGGACGCGCTGGTGTTCATCGTCAACGAGGACAACCCTGTGCAGAGCCTGACCCGGCAGCAACTCAAGGACATCTATGCCGGAACGATCACCAACTGGAAGGATGTGGGCGGCAAGGATCAGGAGATTATTGCATTCCAGCGGCGGGCAGACTCCGGCAGCCAGACCCTGTTCCAGAAGCTGCTGATCCAGGGCGGCCCGCTGATGGAGGCCCCTACCGAGCTGGCCCCCACCGCCATGGGTGAGCTGGTGGACCGCATTGCAGAGTATAACAACTCCGCCAACGCCATCGGTTTCTCGGTCTACTACTATATCGACCAGATGTACTCCAAGCCCGGCCTGCGCCTGCTGGCTGTGGACGGCGTGACCCCCTCCAACCAGACCATTGCCGACCAGAGTTACCCCCTGTGCAATGAGTTCTACGCCGCGATCCGGCAGGACGCCGCCGCCGACAGTCCCGAGCGGAAGATCTACGACTGGCTCTCCACCGATGCAGGCCATGCCTGCATCGAGCGCTCCGGTTACGTTGCGGTGCAGTAAGTTTCCTTACAAAGCATTCAGTTTCATTGACTTTGCTCAGAATCTTTGCTAAAATGGAAAAAAGTTCGTCAGATTCTTCCATTTATTGCAAATCACGATTTCTGAAGCAAAGGAGACGCCCGATCATGTCAAAATCCGCTGCCGCCTCGCACAATCCCCGGATAGAAAGCCACTCCCGGACCGCCCTGCGCAACCACATCATCCAGGCCTCCACCCTGTTGGAGATCCTGCTGTCCGGGCTGGTACTCATCGGCCTGCTGTTCAGCTTCATTCCCCTCCTGAAATGGATGCCGGGCCTGCTCATTGACGGAAACGATGTCGAGATCCGGGCGTTCCTCGAGCGGGCTCTGGACATCGTGATCGGCGTCGAGTTCATCAAGATGCTGGCCAAGCACAGCCCCGGCAGCAGCCTGGAAGTGCTGCTTTACGCCATTGCGCGCCACATGGTGGTCGGCCGTGAGTCCGCTGTGGAGAATCTACTCAGCGTGGGTGCCATCGCCTTGATCTTCGTCGTGCGCAAGTTCTTCTTTGTCCCGGCCTTCGGTGCCCACCTGCCCGACGGCAACCCTGCCCCGGACCTGACCCCCGACCAGAGCGGCATCCCCGCAGAGGAATTCCGCAGCCGCCTGTATCACCGCATCCACGCTGAGGATCTCCCCTCCGACGAGGAGCAGAAATACGAGGATGATGCAGAGTTTGAAGATGCCGCAGAAGAGGTCTGACAGCCCTTTATCGCAGTTTGCATTGTATCCAGAAAGCCCCCTCGCCAATGCTGGCGAGGGGGCTTGTGCGTTTATATGGATATTTGATTACTCGAGCTCGGTAAGTCTAGATCCTCACTAAACAAATTTGTTTAGTAAATCTATTCTCAGATGTTCACTTTTCCATGAAATTTCCGTGGTAGATGTGGCTTGCTGATTTTTAGTATCAGAATAGTATCACACAACCAGCGGAATCTCTGTGAGTATTATACTTGGTTTCAAAGGAATGTTCAAGTGTTTATTGACTAATTATTTCTTCTAGAATCGGTTCTATCCCCGATGAAATCAATCCATCCACCATTCGCTGCGCACAATAGCGATTGACATCCCATGCAATAAACCTCAAAATATTAGCTGCGATTTCTTTCACAAGGTATGAAAAAGTATCTCCTATAACGGTCGCTGAGAACTGTGCAAAAGGATCGTATGCCTGAAATACCCTTCCGCAAACATCTCTATAGGATTTGTCTATGCTTTGAATAATATGCTGTGCATTATCTTCACTCACGTGCATATACGCCAAAAGAGCTCTATCAAATCCATTCGTTTCTTCATAGATGTTTTTGGAAATTTCCATATCCGATAACATACTCAAGTAATTTTCTACTTCTTCGTCATAGACTCCAGCTCGCATCTTCTCCTCTGCGTGCTTTTTCGTATTGACATCCTTCTGATATTGTAATGCCTTTTCAAAAAAGGCTGATAATTGTGCAGCATCAGCATATCGGTACACGGCATCACTACTGGTAGCTTTCTCAGCAACATTACGAAAAACATGATGTGAATCACTAGGGTTTCCCGTCATGATAAAGTTAATTATACGTCCAAGGGAATACACATCGCTTCTTTTATCTGCATCCCTTAACATCATAAATTGCTCTGGGGCACAATACAAATACTGTCCGACCTCCTTCGTATGTAGCGTTTGATGTGATGTGAAAACATTCAAATCTTTTCCAAGTCCAAAGTCCGCTATTTTTAAGTGCCCTGATATAATAAAGATATTATTCGGACTTAAATCCCTGTGGATAATGTCCTTTTTGTGTACATCGGACATTATATAAAGAATTTGTCTGATGCATATAACTTTTGATTCTTCTGTTAGCGCATTTACTTTAACGTAAGTCTCAAGTGTCATCTCCGCAGGCTCCATAGTATAGGAGCAGTCATTCTCATCAAAGTTATATACTTCAATCACACCGAATCCTGCGAGTTTTTTTGTAAT
>CAKSZU010000026.1 GCA_934526125.1 uncultured Faecalibacterium sp.
GATCATGACCAAGATCCACCAGAGCGCCATCATGAGCGCCCCCACCACCAGCCAGTACGCCGCCATCACTGCCCTGAAGGAGTGCGACGGCGAGATCGACCGGATGCGGGACGAGTACAATATGCGCCGCCGCCTTGTGGTGAGGGGCTTCAACGCCCTGGGCCTGACCTGCTTCGAGCCCCGGGGTGCGTTCTACGCCTTCCCCTGTATCCGCTCCACCGGCATGACCAGTCAGGAGTTCTGCACAAAACTGCTGGAACAGAAGCATGTGGCGCTGGTGCCCGGCGACGCCTTCGGTGCCTCCGGCGAGGGCTACTGCCGGGTCTCCTACGCTTACAGCGTGGAGCATCTGACCGAGGCGCTCAAGCGCATCCGGGCCTTCCTGCAGGACAACGGGATCCTCAGCGGCGAACAGTAAGGAGGAACTGCCATGGCAAAACTGAATTGTGTGACGGTGCTGGCCCCCGCCAAGCTGAATCTTGCGCTGGACGTGGTGGGGCTGCTGCCCAACGGATACCATGCGCTGGATATGACCATGCAGGCCATCACCCTGTACGAGCGGGTGGTGCTGCGGCGCAGCCACACCCTGCGCCTGACGCTGCCGGGCAGCCCGGTGGCGGTCAACGACTCCAACACGGCCATCAAGGCCGCGGTGGCCTTCTTCCGGTATACGGGCCTGCTGGCCGGTGTGGACATCACCATTGATAAGAATGTCCCGGTGCGGGCCGGAATGGCCGGCGGCAGCGCCGATGCCGCCGGTGTGCTGGTGGGCCTGAACGCCCTGTACGGGGCAAAGCTTTCCATGAGCGAGCTGTGCGCCCTCGGTGCAAAGATCGGTGCCGATGTGCCCTTTGCCCTGATGGGCGGCACCTGTCGGGTGCAGGGCGTGGGCGATGTGATGAAAGCCCTGCCGCCCTGCCCGGACTGCTGGTTCACGGTGGTGATGCCGGACTACGGCGTCTCTACCCCGGAAGCCTTTGCGGCCTATGACACGGTGGGCAGCAGCGCCCACCCCGACTGCGAAGCGCAGGAAAAGGCCATCCGTGCCGAGGATCTGGCCGGAGTCTGCGCTGCGGCAGGCAACGCACTGGAAGAGTGCAGCGGCGCAAAGGACAACGAGGCCATCAAGACTGCCCTGAAGGAGCAGGGAGCCGTGACCGCCCTGATGACCGGCAGCGGTGCGGCGGTGTTCGGCATTTACGAAACCGAAACCGCTGCCCGGAATGCCGCCGAAGCCCTGAAGGCCCGCTGGCCCCAGGTCTATGTGGCACAGCCCGACCGCGGCGGTGCCCGGGTCATCCGCCCCCAGTGGATGCTGTAAAGAATAGTACAGGAGGGACCGCTGTATGCGCAGCGGTCCCTCATTTTGTTTCTCAATTCATGGCCCCGGCTTTGTCGAACATCTGTTCCACCTGTGCGGCCAGAAGGGCGTGATCCGGTTGCTCCAGCAGGGGGTCTGCGGCCAGCAGGGCGGCGGCTTCGGCCTGTGCGGCGTGAAGGGTGCGGGTGTCGTTCATCAGGTCGGCGATCTGCAGGGTGGGCAGACCGTGCTGGCGGCTCCCGAAGAAGTCGCCGGGCCCCCGGGTCTCCAGATCGAACTGGGCCACGGCAAAGCCGTCAGAGGTGGAGCAGAGAAAGTGCAGCCGCTTCTGGACCGACTCGGCGGTGTTGTCGCTGACCAGAAAGCACCAGCTCTCGGCAGCACCCCGGCCCACCCGGCCCCGCAGCTGGTGCAGGGCGCTCAGGCCGTAGCGCTCGGCGTTCTCAATGACCATCACGGTAGCATTGGGCACATCCACGCCCACCTCGATGACGGTGGTGGAGACCAGCGCATCCAGCCGCCCGGCCTTGAAGTCCTCCATGACGGCGGCCTTCTCCTTAGGCTTGAGCTTGCCGTGCATCAGCCCCACCCGGCGGTCCGGCAGCAGGGCCTTGGCGGTCTCTTCGTAGTAGCGCTTCACGGCGTTCAGCCCGCCGTCCGGGGTGTCCTCGATGGCCGGGCAGACGATGTAGACCTGCCGTCCGGTACCGATCTCCCGGTCCAGAAAGCCGTAGAGATCCTGCCGCTTCTTCCCGGTGATGCACCGGGTCTTGACGGGCTTTCGGCCCGGCGGCAGCTCGTCAAGGATGGAGATGTCCAGATCGCCGTAGATCAGCAGCCCCAGTGTCCGGGGGATGGGGGTGGCGCTCATGACCAGAAGATGAGGGTTGAAAGCTTTTTCGGCCAGCATCCCCCGCTGCCGCACCCCGAACCGGTGCTGCTCGTCCACGACGGCCAGCCCCAGCCGGGCAAACTCCACCCCTTCGCTGAGGATGGCATGGGTGCCCACCACAAGGTCGGCCTCGTCGTTCCGGATGGCGGCCAATGTGGTGCGCCGGGCGGCGGCCTTCATCCCGCCGGTCAGCAAGGCCACCCGCATCCCGAAGGGGGCCAGCATCCGGTTCAGGTTCTCGGCGTGCTGGGCCGCCAGGATCTCGGTGGGGGCCAGAAGAGCGGCCTGATATCCGCTGCGGATGCAGGCCCAGATGGCGGCGGCGGCCACCAGCGTCTTGCCGCTGCCCACGTCGCCCTGCAGCAGGCGGTTCATGGAAGTGTTCTCCGCCATGTCGGTCAGGATCTCCTCCACGGCCCGCCGCTGGGCTCCGGTGGGGGCAAAGGGCAGCGCCGCCCAGAAAGGCTCCGGGTCCAGCTTCTGCATGGGGGCGCCGGTGGCGGCGCTGCCCCGGTTCTTCATCCGTCCGATGCCCAGCTGCAGCACCAGCAGCTCTTCGTAGATGAGCCGCCGCCGGGCGGCGTGGGCTTCCTCCTCGGTGGCGGGGCAGTGGATGGCCCGGACGGCCTCGGCCTTGGAGAGCAGACGGTATTTCTTCCGCATCTCCTCCGGCAGAGGATCGGGCAGAAGCTCCGCATGGGGCAGCAGCTGCCGGATGCATTTTGCGATGACGGTGCTGGAAAGCCCCTCGGTCTGGGGATACACCGCCTCGAAGGGGGCTGCGGTGATCTGCGCCTCGGTGCGCACCTGAGGGTTGACCATCTGACGGCGGAGCATTCCGCCGGTCACGATGCCCTGAAAATAGTATTCCTGCCCGATCTGCAGCTTCTGGGCGGCGTAGGGGTTGTTGAACCATGTGATCTCCAGCCCGGAAACATCGTCCCCGGCGGTGATCCGCTCCATCCGCCGCCCGCCCGGCAGGATGCGCCCGGCGGGCTTGGCAAAGACCTCGGCCTTCACCACGCATTCGGTATCGACGGGAGCCTGCGCGATCGGGTAGGGGTGAGAGAAATCGATGTACCGCCGCGGGTAGTGGCAGAGCAGGTCCGCCAGGGTCACGATCCCCAGCTTCTCAAAGCGCTCGGCGGTCTTGGGGCCTACGCCTTTCAGGTAGCGCACCGGCGTGTCCGGTGTCAGGGTGGTATGAGATTCATCCGGCATGACAGCCCCTCCTTTCGCAGTTGTTGCCCTCTCAGCGATGAAAGAAACCTTTGAACCCCTCCCACAGGGCCACCACCCGGCGGCGGGGGAGCAGGTAGTTGACCAGCAGCGCGGCGATGACGCCCACCGCCGTGTCGAGGATGCGGTTCAGCGCGTAGGAAACGTAGGTCTCCACCGGGGTGCTGAACAGCACGATGCAGAGTACCACACCGCCGGGCTGGACACCGCCGGGCCAGAAGTACTGGCACAGCAGGATCAGCACCACGATGGCAGCCCCCAGCAGCAGCGCCAGCAGAACGCTGTGCCCGCCCTGCGGGTAGACGCGCAGATAGATCCAGAACACCACGATGGAGAGCAGCCCTCCGATCAGGGTGCCGAACAGACGGTTGCCGCCGTTCTTGATGGAGTCCGGCATGTCCGTCCCCATGCCGAAGATGACGCCGATGCAGGCAAAGGCCGGGTTTCGCCCGATCAGGCTGTAGACAAGGGCCACCAGCATGGCCGTGACCGCGGTTTTGATGGTCCGCCAGCCGACGTGCAGCCGGAAGTCCGGGTGTGGGTGTTGCAGCATGATCGTGTTCCTTTCTGTTCTGGGGTATAAAGTTCATTTCATCATACCACAGAGCGGGGAGATAATACAAGGCATCTGCTGTTATTTCAGAAAGAAAAAAGCAGGCTTTCCTCTTTTTTTCCCGATTGCACTTCCGGGGGAAAGAAGGTATACTTATTCTGAAACAACTCCACGAAAGGCGGGTGCGCCATGGGCGGACAGGCGGACAGAACAAAACATACCCTCTCGCTGCGGGCGAAGGTGACGGGGTGGCTGACCGGTATCCTGCTGGTGGTGCTGCTGAGTCTGGGCATCGCGGCGGCGATGGGGCAGTACACCAGCCGGGCATTCGATGTGCTTTTGTCCGACAATGCCCTGTGCTACCGGGTGCAGGATGCGATCAAGGCCGAGACCCGGGCCTTTGCCCGCTATGTGCGGGAGGGCAGTCAGGACAGTCTGGCGGATTATCAGGCGGCCTGCAGTGAGACCGAGGCGAGCCTTTCGGCGCTGCCCTTTGACTACGCGCAGCTGGGGGCCGACCGGTACGCCCGCACCTGGAACCTGCTGCAGGGGTATCAGGGCTACCGGGCCCAGCGGGATGCCTTTCTGGCCCGGGAGGCCGGGAGCGCGGACTATGTCGACCAGATGTACGAGATCATGGCCCGGCAGGACTATCTGGCTGAGTATGCCCTGCGGCTGACCCAGGCGACGCTGGAACAGGAGACCGCGGATTACAGTCGGCGGGCCCGGCAGCTGGACCGTCTGCCCTGGCTGTATCTGGCCATGCTGGCGGCGGCGGCAGCCGGGGTGCTGCTGATCCTGCGGCAGCTGTCGGTGACGGTGGCCGGGCCGCTGCTGCAGTTGGCCCGGGCCTCCCGGAGCATCGCGGCCGGGAAGCTGGACGAGCCGGACCTGCCGGTGACCAGCACCGACGAAGTGGGCCAGCTGACCGGGACCTTCAACCAGATGAAACACGCCATGGCGGCCTCGCAGGCGGCCCGGGAGGCCCTGCACCGGGAAGAGGTGCGGAACCTTGCGCTGGAAAAGGATCTGGAGCATACCCGTCTGGAGGTGCTGAAGAGCCAGGTCAACCCCCACTTCCTCTTCAACACCCTGAACATGATCTCCTGTATGGCCCGGCTGGAGGATGCCGCCGACACCGACCAGATGATCGTCCGGCTGGGCAGCCTGTTCCGGCACAACCTGCGGACCAAGCGGCAGGTGATCCCGCTGGAAGAAGAGCTGGAAGGGCTGGACGACTACATTTACTTACAGCAGATGCGGTTCGACGGCCGGATCACCGTGAAAAAACAGATCGACGTGGACCCTGCGGCGGTGACCCTGCCCTCGTTCACCCTGCAGCCCATTCTGGAAAATGCCTTCTCCCACGGGCTGAAAAGCTGTGAGGAGGGGGGCAGGATCCTGCTGAAGGTCTGGCAGGAGGGGGATGTCCTCTTCCTGACGGTATCGGACAACGGAAAGGGCATGACGGAGGAGGAGCTGGCGCAGCTCCACGAGAAGATCCGGCAGAGTGAGCAGACCGGAAAGAGCATCGGACTGGGGAACATCTCCCGCCGGATCTCGATGCTGTACCCCGCAGGCGGGATGCAGATCACGAGCCGGGCCGGGCAGGGCACCACTGTCCGGTTCGAGATCCCGCAGACAACAACAGAACAGGAGGCAATGGATCATGAAGTGTAAGCTGCTGGTGGCCGAGGATGAGATGATCGAGCGGAAAGTCCTCTGCAGGACGCTGCAGAAATATCTGGGCGACCTGATCCTGCTCTGCGAGGCCCGGAACGGCCGGGAGGCCTGGGAGATCTTCCAGCGGGAGAGCCCCCAGGTGGCCGTGCTGGACATCGAGATGCCGGGCATGACCGGCCTGGAAGTGGCCCGGAAGATCCGGGAGAGCGGCAAGCCCTGCGGTATCCTGTTCCTGACCGGGTACGACAAATTCGCCTACGCCCGGCAGGCCATCTCGGTGCGGGCGCTGGACTATCTGCTCAAGCCCTACAACGAGCAGGAGCTGGTGTTCGCGGTGGAGGATGCCATCCGGCAGATGGCCGTGCAGCCCCTGCCGCGCCCGACCCCGGCCCCAACGGACCTGCCCCTGCACCGGGAGGAGGAGGAGGACGCCCGCATGGCCCTGATCCGGGCCGAGATGTACGCCTTTGTGGAGGCGCATTATCAGGAGGACATCTCGATGCAGGACGCCGCCGCGGCCCTGCGCTACTCCGATGCCTACTTCTGCAAGCTGTTCAAGCAGTGCTTCAAAGTGAACTTCTCCGCCTATCTGAACCAGTTCCGGGTGGACCGGGCCCGGCAGATGATCCAGGACCCCCGCCTGAGCCTGAAGGAGGTCTCCACCGCCTGCGGTTACACGGACTCCAACTATTTCACCCGGGTGTTCAAACGGCTGACCGGCCAGACCCCCACAGAGTACCGCAATGCCCTGACCCAGGAGGCCGTCCATTAAGAAAAAAGTAAGAGGTTTGTAAGAAAAGCGCTCCCGCCGGGGGGGCGCTTTTCTCGCTTTATGCCAATATCTTTTGTCCGCGAAGGGAAAAATTTGTACTTGGATACAACAATGACAAAATCGTCCTGCACTTCGCAAAAAATTCCTGTTTCCGGAAAATGAACGTTTTGTTACAATAAATTCACAGAAACGGAAATGAGAGAAAGCGAGGATGAATCCATGAAGAGAAGAACCTTTCTGTCCCTGATGGGCGCTGCTGCGGTGAGCAGCAGTCTGCTGCTGACGGGCTGCGGCAAGGGCAGCGACAGCGACGGCCAGAAAGTCGTGCGCATTGGTCATGTGCAGTCGGCGACCCATCCGGACCACCTGGGTCTGGAAGCCTTTGCGGCCCACATCAACGAGAAACTGGGCGACAAGTACCGCATCGAGGTCTACCCCAGCGAGCTGCTGGGCAGCCAGACCGAGATGGTCCAGCTGACCCAGACCGGCGCCATCGACTTCGTGGTGGCTTCCACGGCCATTATGGAGACCTTCAGCAGCCAGTACCAGATCTTCAACCTGCCGTACCTGTTCTCCAGTGTGGACGCCTACCACGCCGCCATGGACGACCCCGAGGTGACGGACCCCATCTTCAAGACCACCTCCAAGGCCGGTCTGGAGACGGTGGCCTGGCTGGATGCAGGCACCCGCAACTTCTACACGGTCAAGACCCCCATCAACCAGCCGTCCGACCTGAAGGGCCTGAAGATCCGTGTCCAGCAGTCCCCCACCAACGTGGAAATGATGCGTCTGCTGGGCGGCACGGCCACCCCCATGGGCTTCGGCGATGTCTACACCGCCCTGCAGGCCGGCATCCTGGACGGTGCCGAGAACAACGAGCTGGCCCTGACCGACAACGGCCACGGCGATATCTGCAAATACTACTCCTACGATATGCACCAGATGGTCCCCGACCTGCTGGTGGCCAACTACGAGTTCCTGCAGAACCTGTCGGACGAGGAGCGCGCTATCTTTGACGAGGGCTTCGAGATCGTCAAGGACACCGAGCAGGCCGCATGGGAGGACGCTGTGGCCGATGCCAAGGAAAAGGCAGAGAACGAGCAGCACGTCAACTTCCTGTACCCCGACACCGCTCCGTTCCAGGAGGCCATGGCTCCGCTGCACACCTCCGTGCTGGCAGAAAACCCGGAGCTGCAGCCCATCTATGACCGCATTCAGGAATACAATGCGGAGTACACCGCCTGAGGAGGAGCATCATGCAGAAAGTACGCAGTATCTTAAATAAAATTCTGGATGTTCTGGCCGGCAGCAGCATGGCTGTCATGGTCATCCTGACCACCTATCAGGTCATCACCCGCTACATCTTCAAGTCTCCCTCCACCTGGTCGGAGGAGCTGGTCGGCTACCTGTTCGGCTGGAGTACCCTGTTCGGTGCCACTATCGTTTCCGGCGAGCGCGGCCACATGAACATCCCCATCCTGATCGACCGTTTCAATCCCACCCTGCGCAAGGCTTTCCACATCTTCGGTGAGGTCATCGCCCTGCTGTTCTCCGCCGCCATCCTGGTGTTCGGCGGCATCCAGGTGTCCCGTCTGGCCATGGGCCAGCAGACCTCTTCCCTGGGCGTGGCCGTGGGCGTGTTCTACTGGGCAATGCCCATGTGCGGCGTGGTCATCCTGCTGTATTCCATCATGAACATCATCGGCATCGCCAACGGCAGCATCTCGCTGGATGCTGTGGATGAGGGCACCGAGGCCATTGCCAAGGTGGAAGCCGAAAAAGCTGCTGCAAACGCAAAGAAGGAGGGCTAAACCGTGGCAATTCAATCTCTGTTGGTCATCCTGGCAGTGCTGCTGGTGCTGCTGTTCCTGGGTGTGCCCATTTCCTACTCCATCGCAATTTCTTCCCTGACCGCCATCCTGTCCACCATTGACCTGAACGTGGCCGTCCTGACCGCTGCCCAGCGCACCTTCGTGGGTATGAGCAAGTTCAGCCTGACCGCTATCCCATTCTTCATCCTGGCCGGCAACATCATGAACCAGGGCGGCATCGCCAAGCGCCTGGTGGATTTCGTCATGGCCATCCTGGGCAAGCTGCCCGGCGCTCTGCTGATCACCAACATCGGCACCAACGCCCTGTTCGGTGCCATCTCCGGTTCTGCATCCGCCGCTGCCGCCGCCGTCGGTTCCATGATCCGCGACGGTGCCGAGGAGCAGGGTTATGACCCCGCTGTCACCGCTGCCACCAATGCATCGTCCTCCTGCTCCGGCCTTCTGATCCCCCCGTCCAACGCACTGATCACCTACTCCCTGGCCTCCGGCGGCACCTCTGTGGCTGCCCTGTTCATGGCCGGTTATATCCCCGGCATCATCTGGGCGCTGGCCTGCGCCGTGGTCGGCGTCATCCTGGCCAAGAAGCTGGGCTACAAGGGCACCCCGGGCAAGTTCGACTGGAAGAATCTCGGCGTCTGCACCCTGCGCGCCCTGCCCAGCCTGACGTTGATCATCGTGGTCATCGGCGGCATCGTGGGCGGTGTCTTCTCCGCCACCGAGGGTTCTGCCATCGCCGTTGTGTACGCTCTGGTTCTGGCCTTCTGCTACCGCTCCATCGACCTGAAGGGCCTGTGGAAGATCATCGTGGACTCTGCCAAGATGTCCGGCATGGTCGTGTTCCTGGTGGGTGTCTCCAACATCCTGGGCTGG
Source organism: uncultured Faecalibacterium sp. (assembly GCA_934526125.1). Taxonomy (GTDB): domain Bacteria; phylum Bacillota; class Clostridia; order Oscillospirales; family Ruminococcaceae; genus Faecalibacterium. The sequence continues at coordinate 9,163 of CAKSZU010000026.1, forward strand.
GTCATGGCTTTCCTGCAGATCCCCGATGCCGTGGCAGCCGCTCTGCTGAGCCTGACCAGCAACAAGTACATCATCCTGCTGATCATGAACGTCATCCTGCTGGTGTCCGGTACCTTCATGGATGTCACCCCCGCAATCCTGATCTTCACTCCGCTGTTCCTGCCCATCTGCCAGAGCTTCGGCATGAGCACCATCCAGTTCGGTATGATCCTCGTGTACAACCTGTGCATCGGCAACATCACCCCGCCGGTGGGCAACGCCCTGTTCGTGGGCGTCAAGGTTGGCCGCACCAGCCTGGAAAAGATCATGCCCTACATGCTGATGTATTATGTGGCCATCATCGGCGGTCTGCTGCTGGTGACCTACATCCCCACTGTTTCGCTGTTCCTGCCCCAGCTCACGGGCCTTGCATAAGCTGAGCATAGCAAAGCAAGCGAAAAACCGTCACCTTCGGGTGGCGGTTTTTTGCGGTATGGCCGGCATTGACGGAGCCGGGGGTTTCCGGTATACTGGGACACGGAAGGGGAGCGATGCAGATGAAGCGGCGCACATTTCTGGCGCTGGGCGCAGCCGCCTGTCTGGCGGGCTGCAGCGGCAAGACGGCTGAAGTGACCCCGGAGTTCATCCTGACCTATGCCGACAACCAGCCTTCCGGCTACCCCACCACCCGGGGTGCCGAGCGGTTTGCTCAGCTGGTGGAAGAACGCACCGGGGGCCGGGTGCTGGTGCAGGTCAAGGACAACGGGGAATACGGCACCGAAGAAGAGGTCTGGCAGCAGGTGCAGATGGGAGGCATCGATTTTGCCCGGTTGTCCCTGTCCATCCTGACGGATGATCTGCCGCCCCTGAACGTCCTGATGCTGCCCTGCCTTTACCGGGATGCCGCCCACCTGTGGCGGGTCCTGGACGGAGAGCTGGGGGAGGTGTTCCTCTCCGGCATCACCGAGGAGGCGGACAGCGGGGCCGTAGGGCTTTCGTGGTACGATGCGGGGGCCCGCAGCTTCTACGCCGGAACCCCCATCCGGAGCCTTGCAGACCTGCGGGGGAGGACCATCCGGGTGCAGGATGCCCCCATCATCCGGGATATGGTGGACCTGCTGGAAGCAACCCCCGTCACCTTTGCATACAGCGACGTCTACGCCGCCTTTGCCAAGGGCAAGATCGACGCGGCCGAAAACAACCTGCCGGCCTATCAGGTCATGGACCACTACAAGGTCGCGCCCTACTACACGCTGGACGAGCACAGCCGCATCCCGGAGGTGCAGGTGGCCAGCGCCCGCACCTGGGAGGCCCTGACGGAGGAGTACCGCACCATCGTGGCCGACTGCGCCCGGGAGTCCGCTGCCTACGAGCGGGAACTCTGGACCCGGCGGGAGGAGGAAGCCCGCGCGGCGGTGAAGGAAGCAGGCTGCACCTTCATCGACTTTCCGGAAGAGGAGCAGGAGGCGTTCCGCAGTCTGGTCCGGCCGCTGTATCAGAAGTACTGCGGGGATTACCTCGACGTGGTGAAGCAGATCCAGCAGGCGTGACCCCTGCGGAAAAAGAGAGAATTTTCAACGGAAAAGAGAAAAAAGGAGAAAAACAAATGCCGATCGGTGTGCTGACGAATTGCGGGGCCGTCCTTCTGGGCGGATTTCTGGGAACATGGCTGGGGAAGATCCTGCCCCAGGGGCTGAAGGAGCATCTGCCCGCCCTGTTCGGTTTCTGCTCCATTGCCATCGGGGTCAACTCCATCATCAAGGCGTCGGGGATGACGGCAGTGGTGCTGGCCATTCTGGTGGGCTTCACCATCGGGCACCTGCTGCATCTGGAGCAGTGGACCAGCCGGTTTTTCCATAAGCTGGTCCGGACCCTGCACCTGGGCGGCGAGGACATCGACATGGAATTCTATATCACGGCGGTGGCCCTGTTCTGCTGCAGCGGCTTCGGCTGGTACAGCACCCTGACCGAAGGCATCACCGGCGACCCCACCCTGCTGATGAGCAAGGCTGTGCTGGACGGTTTCACCGCCATGATCTTCGCCTCCTCGCTGGGGCTGGCGGTCTGCGCCATCCCGCTGCCTCAGGTGGTCATCCTGCTTCTGGTTTTCGGGGCAGGCAAGCTGCTGGCCGGGGTGCTGACTCCCACCATGTTCGCGGACCTGTCGGCCTGCGGCGGCATCCTGACCATGGCCGCCGGTTTCCGGGTGTCCAAGATCAAGTCGGTGCCGCTGGTGGACCTGATGCCGGCGCTGATTTTAGTGATGCCCTTCAGTATGCTCTGGTCCACGCTGATGGGCTGATCCGGAAAAAGAACTTTACACAACAAAAATACCGCCTGCCGGTTTGCATCGGCAGGCGGTATTTCTTTCTTTTATGCGGAAGAGTTCAGCGCTCAGCGGGCGTCGCGGTTGGCCTCGTACTCGTCCATAGAGATGTAGTGATCCAGGACGTGGATGCCCTTCAGGCGCTTGTTGGAGAAGCCGGTGGAGGCGTACTGGCCTTCCCAGTAGTTCAGGCGGGTAGCCAGATAGGCGGGCACACTCATGCCGCGGGGGATGACCAGTGCGTTCTCGATGAGCAGAGCCTCGGCATCGGCAAAGGCCTTGTAACGGGCGTCGATGTCATCAGTGATCTTCTTGGCGTCCTCAACGGCGGTCATGTACTTCATGACGGCATCGGCGGTGTCGCCGGTGATGAAGCCGTCCTCCACACCGGTGCGCAGGTAAGCATAGCGCATACCGCGGCCGCCCTCGGGCTGATAGAAGGGGTCGGTCTCGGTTTCGGGGTCGGAGTAGTCGGCACCCCAGTTGCAGAGCAGGAACTCGAACTTGCCGTTGCGGCGGACCGCAGACAGGAAGCTGTCGGAGGGACCCTCGGTGATGACGATATCGATGAAGTCGGTGCCGTCGTTCAGTACGCCTTCCAGCTGCTGCTTGAACACCTGGCACTGCTTGTCCCAGTCGGTAGAGGAGGGGTTGTAGGGCAGCTGCACCTTGATGGGGAAGGTGACGCCCTGAGCGGTCAGCTCCTCGATGGCAGCATCGCGGCACTCCTTGGCCTTGGCCTCGTCGAAGAACTCGGAGAAGTTGGCCAGATCGCCGCACTTGGTGTAGTCCACACCCTCGGAGTTGGCGCAGAAGTTCGGGGGCGTGATGGTGTTCAGCTTGTAGCCGTCGTAGCCCAGAGGTGCGCTGACGGCCAGGGTGACGGCGTTGTTGATGCCGTACAGGAAGCTCTTGCGGAAGTTGGTGTTGTTGATGGCCTTGGCCCAGTTCTCGGGCTCATACTCGGCATCCACGCCCTCCACGCTCCAGTTGGAGAACTCGTGGGCAAAGGGCATGAAGTTGAACATGTAGAAGTAGGTGTAGTTGGTGTTGGGACGGTCCATGGACACCATGTCCTTGGTGGTGTCGTCGGCCAGCCAGCTGTCCAGAATGTCGGAGCCGATGGTGGCCTCGTCGATCTCGCCGCGCTTGATCATCTCGGGGCCGTTGACCGAAGCCTCGGCGTTGTAGATGCGGCTGATGGTGTCGATGTAGACGTTGTCGGCATCGTAGTTTTCCGGGTTCTTCTTCATGATCCAGTTCTCCAGAGACTCGTACTCGGCCAGATAGAAGGCACCGCAGCTGTACAGGGTCTCGGCGCTGGTGGCGTACTGGTCGCCCATCTCCTCCAGCAGGGGGCCGTAGGCGGGCTCATAGGGCAGGTAGCACAGCAGGCTCAGGAAGCCGGGGAAATCGTAGGTCAGGGTGTAGGTCAGGGTGTGGTCGTCCACAGCCTTGACGCCCACGGTGTCGAAGTCCACGGGGGCGTAGGTGGAAGCGGTGCCGTCCGGGGCGGTGACCGTGACCGTACCGGCATCGTCTGCGGTGTAGGTGGTGCCGTCATCGTCCACCACGCCGGTGTTGGCGTTGTTCAGGTAGACGTAGTAATCGTAGTAGTCCTCGGCACCGGCCACATAGGCGGTGACCAGACCCACGTTGGAGGAAGCATAATCCGGGGTCAGCACGTACTTCAGGGCATCCACGAAGTCCTGTGCGGTGACGGGGGCAACGACCTCGCCGTTGTTGTCCACCCAGTTCTCTTCCCGCAGGGTGAAGGTCCAGGTCAGGCTGTCGGCATCCCAGTCCCACTGGGTGGCCAGACCTTCCCGCATGACGCCCTTGTTGTCGTACTCCACCAGGGTGTCCACGCAGTTGGCGCCCACGACCATTTCCAGATCGGTGGCGGTGGTCAGGTAGTTCAGGGTGGCGGGCTGGCTGGAATAGAGGATGGTGTATTTGGAGGTATCCATACCGCCTGCGGATGCACCGGAATCACTCTTGGAGCTGCCGCAGCTGCTCAGCAGACCGGCTGCACAGGCGCTTGCGGCTGCCAGACCGCTGGCCTTGAGAAACTGACGGCGAGAAATCGATCGACTCATAACAAATTCCCTCTTTTCTTCATGTTGCAAAAAATGCGTCCCGCCCGGCTGCGCAGACCCGCTGCTTTCCCCTGCAGCGGGGACAAAAAAGGCGTAACGGAAAACATCCGTTACGCCTTTGTAACAGTCCTCCCGACCACAGCAGGGTGGTTAAGAGAAGTATAGCATCGTTTTGCGGCGGCGTCAATTGTTTTCAGGCAAAGAAGTCTGCGCCGCGGGGGCAGCTGTCTGCGGTGCAGGGACGGTTTCCGCTGCCACTTCCTCGGCCAGCTGCTTGGCGGCCTCCTCGGCGGCGCGTTTTGCTTCCCGCTCGGCCTGACGCTCCTTGGCGCGGGCCACGGCCTCCTCCTGCCGCTTTTTGGTGCGGATCTTGATCCGGCATACCGAGCAGATGCCGTCGGCGCAGTTGGGGGCGATGGGTTTGCCGCACTCCTTGCAGAGGGTCTTGGTACACTTGTACACGCTGACGGGGCCAAGGCCGGTGAGCTGGCGCAGCTTCAGCCCGGCCAGCCCGCCGTTGGAGCAGCTGGCCACGCAGACGCCGCACTCGCTGCACTTCCACGGGGTGATGACGGCGCGGGTCTGCCCGTCGGGCAGGTCCTCGAACCGGATGGCCCCGGCCCGGCAGCTCTTCTCGCACCGGCCGCAGGCAAAGCACTTCTGGGTGAAGTCGGGCAGGTGGTAGCCGTAGTGCAGGGGCGTCTCGGAGACAGCCTTCAGCTGCTTGGTGTACTGGTGGAGCAGCAGCCGGAAATCCTGGCTGGTCTCCTCGTCGTCCCGCAGGCCGGGCAGCATCCGCAGCAGCTGCTTGGTGCCCTTCTTGGAGCCGGAGGTCACCTGCTCCATCATCTCCCGGCGGGAGTATTCCTTGACCCGGAAGGGGGCATCGTCCGGCTCATAGGCCAGCGTGAAGCGGGCCTCGAACAGGGGCTGGCCGAAGAACTCCACCAGCCGGGTCAGCACCTTGCGCAGATGCTCGGCGCAGACGTCGTTCTCGCACTCGCCGCAGGGGGTCAGGTCCAGCACGATCTTCTTGTTCAGGGCCAGATAGGCCAGCGCCTCCCACGAATAGGCAGAGACGCAGGCCCGCACCACGGTGTTCTTGCGGGCGGAGCGCTCGCAGCCGATCCAGATGGTGTCGTCATCGGTGTCGGCAGGGGAGATATCCCGCTGCACCTGCTCCGGGGAGGGGGCGATGCAGCCGGACCGGCAGGCGGAGACACAGAGCCCGCAGTCGGTGCAGGGGTCCCAGTCCTTGACCAGATTGGGCCGGGTGAAGATCTCATCGCCGTAGGGGCAGATGTCCTTGCAGGCCGTGCAGGGGGTCCGGTGAGGGTGCAGGTTCCAGCACTGGCGGCGGTTGATCTCGGGGTGGGAAGTCTTCATCAGGGCGTCCATCGCATAGCGCGTAAAAATACCCATGGTATCACTCCTTTTCCGGGTCGGTCACCGAGGTGACCTCGGCGTTCTCCAGCAGGAAGCGCTGCACCTTCTGGGCCACCAGAGCGGCGGCCACGGCCTCCTCGTTCAGGGTGCGGCGGAGGTCGGCCTCAGAGGTCTCCTGCATCTGGGACAGGCGGCGGTACTCGTTGTTCACTTCCAGCTTGCTGACGGTGATGCCCTCGGCCTGGGCAATGGCCCGGGAAGCCAGCATGGTGCGCAGCTTCCGCTCGGCATCGGCCCGGTAACCGGCCCGCAGGGCCTCGGCGGTGGTATGGCTGTTCTTGCAGTGGGTCTCCAGAGAGATGCAGCTGCGGGACAGACGCTGCTCCAGCATCCGCATCTCGTTGTCGGCGGTGCGGTCCAGCATGGCGTCGGGCAGCTGGACGGTCAGGTTCTGCCCGGCCAGCTCCAGCAGCTTCTGCCCGGCGGCCCGGTCGGCGATCTCCTCGTGCATCTTCTGCTTCCGGGCGCGGACGGCCTCCTGCATGGCGGCCAGGTCCGCATAGCCCAGCGACTTGGCAAACTCATCGGTCAGCTCCGGGGTGGTCTTGAACGAGACGCCGCGCAGGTTGATCTCGAACTGGGCCGTCTTGCCGGAAAGCTCCGGCACCCGGAACCCGTCGGGGTAGGTGAAGTCGAACCGGAAGGTCTCACCGGCCTTGTGGCCGCAGATGGCATCCTCGGCGGCAGGCATCAGCTTGCCGTCGCCCAGCACCACCATCACCTTTTCCATCCGGCTGTTGGGGATCTCCTCGCCGTTCATGAACCCGGCAAAGTCCAGCAGCACCCGGTCGCCGCGTCTGGCAGGCTCGGCCGAGTCGTGGTAGACAGCCCGGCAGCGGGCCTGATGGACCATTTCTTCGTTCAGGACCTTCTCCGAGACCGGCCGCACATGGCGGGTGACGGCCAGACCCTTGTACTGGCCCAGCGTGACATCGGGCATCTTGTTTTTCTGATTTTCCATTTTCGGACTCTCCTTCTTACAGACCATGTGCTGTCAGCCACTCCTCGGCGACAGCAGAGAACATCTCGGGATACTGGGCATTCTCGGCATCAAACTCGTGGAGATAGGTCTCCACCTCTTCTCGGGTGACCGGGGCTGTGCGCTCCCAGATCGTGAACACCGTGCCGTTGCCCATATCAAACGTGGCCACCTGCTGGTGGGTGGAATCCCGCAGTTCCAGGAACTTTGTGTTCAGGCGGTGGCCCAGCTCGGTGGGGGAAGCATAGGAAAGGGGGAACGGGTCAGCGGTGAGGACATACTTTGCCTCAAAGAACGCCATGGGGAAATTGTGGGTGCCGGGCACCGAGAAGCTGTCCGGAAGTTTGCCTTCCAGCGGGTGCTGGGGCAGCAGACAGTTCCGCAGGTGACCGGGGTTGTAGAGCATGTCATCGGGGATCATGTAGGCGGTCTCGCCGTCCCCCAGACGGTCGGCCAGCCACTGGGTCATGGCCTGCAGCTGGGGGGTGTCCTTCCGGTCATAGGTCAGCTGGTCCAGCTCCATGTACTCGGCAAGGCTGGCCGGGCGGAAGGCGTGGATCACGACCTCCGGCAGGGCCATCAGGGTCAGGGGCGAGCACCGCACCGAGACCGCGAACACCAGCGTAAAGGCCCAGAAGCAGAGCTTCGGGACCCGGAACCGGTCCAGACCGTCGGCAAGGCCCGCGCTGCCGCAGAAGAACAGCAGCAGGTATGCCGGGACGAAGAGCAGCATCTGGTGGGAGCCGGAGTTCTGCACCCGGGTGAACAGCACCAGACTGAGCGCCAGCTCGCACAGGGCCAGCACCGGCAGGGCGGGCAGCTTTTTCCGGAAGCAGTACCACAGCCCCAGCAGGATCAGGATCAGGTTCAGCCCGCCGGTGCGCAGGGCGTGATAGTAAAGCTCGGTGGCCATGCCGCCGACGTTGTAGTAGGAGTAGCGGCCGGAGTAGTCAAAGGCAAGGATCTTGCTGACCATGGGCCAGAGCAGCACCACCATGGCGATCAGGGCGCAGAGGCCGAAGATCACCAGATCCTTTACCCGGCGCAGGGCCCGGTCCTTTTCGCCCTGCCGTGCCAGCCGGACACTGCCCGTCAGCACCAGCAGCGCATAGGGGAAGTAGTAGCCCACCACGAAGTACAGGTACCACCGCCGGGTCAGGATGATGGCCGCCGTCGCCAGAAAGAGCAGGAGATAGCGCTCCCGGTCCGGCTGCTCGAAGCGGTAGTCCAGCGTCAGCAGCAGGATGGCAAAGGCGAAGATCAGGCCGAACCAGTCGGGCTGGGCCAGCATGGCGCTCATCCGCAGGAAGGGATAGGTCAGCGTCCAGCTGAAGCCGATCAGGAAATACCAGAACTTGTTCTTCACCCGCAGGACCTGACCGATCTTGACCGTAACACCCGCCAGAAGGGTCATCAGGGCGGGCAGGATGCAGAACACCTGCGCAAAGGCGTAGCTGTCGCCGGTCTTTTCGGTCAGGCAGAAGGGAAACTCGGTGAACAGGGTGATGAAGTTGGTATAATCATCGGCAAAGGAGCTGAAGATATACCGGAACCCTGCGGCAGGCCCCAGCGCAAAAGCGGCCTCGGCCCGGAACTGCTTCTCGATGTAGTTGGCATAGTCCCAGGCGTAGACGAACTGCCGCCGCCCCAGCGCCCAGTAGAAGTAGAGTGCGGCCCCGGCCCAGGCAATGACCAGAACAGCCCGGTGGAAGAAGTCCAGCTTCACGCCGGACACCCGCAGGACCCGGAGCGCTCCGTAGAACAGCACGCAGCTGCACCACAGGCTCACCAGCGGGAAGAAAACGCCCCCGGCGGGGAACAGCAGCCCCGTCAGCAGCAGGACCAGGAACCCGGCCCCCAGTGCGATGCCGCCTTTTGCCCAGGGAGAAAGGGCGGGCTTTGCTTTGAGTACAGACATAAAACGAAATCCTCTCGAATCAACCCAATGTTTCAGCTTATAGTATAGCGGCTCCGGGCCGGGCAGGCAAGGGGAGGGGCCGCCCGCACAACAAAATATCCCGCCGCATTTTCAGCGGACGGGATATTTCTTGTATGATATTACTCTTTGGAATTGGATGCGCCGGCCTTTGCAGCGGCGGAAGCCTTCCGCTTCTGGGCGGCGGCTTTCCGTGCGGAGGCCAGGGCGGCGTCCGGATGCAGGGCCTCGGGGTGGATGCGGAACATCCGGCTGCCCATGGCGGGCAGGTCCACGCTCAGGGTGTAGTCCCTGCCGTACACGCCGCCGTCGGTGGTGTGATACGCCTTGGTGCGGCCCCGGTCGGCACCGTTCCAGCAGGGGGCTTCGCTGTTCAGCAGCTCCTCGGCGGCGCAGGGGTACTGGAAGTAGAGCGGGAACTTCTTGTGGGTGGTGTTCTGGGTGTTCATGACGCAGAGGATGGTCTGACCGGCACCCTTCCGCAGCCAGGCGTAAACGCCCTCGTCCCGGCTTTCGCAGCAGATCCATTCAAAACAGTTGGGATTATACTCTCCGTCATACAGGGCGGGCTCGGTGGCATACAGGCGGCCCAGCTCGGCGAAGTATTTCTGGAAGCTGTCGTGGAAGGGGTACTTCATCAGGCTCCAGTCCAGCTCCTTCTTTTCGTCCCACTCCCGGAAGTGACCCAGCTCGTTGCCCATGAAGTTCAGCTTCTTGCCCGGGTGGGTGTACATGTAGAAATACAGGGTGCGCAGCTGGGCGCATTTCTCCTCGTAGGTGCCCCACAGCTTGTCGATGATGGTCTTTTTGCCGTGGACCACTTCGTCGTGGCTCAGGGCCAGCAGGTACAGCTCGTTGTAGAAGTACTGCATACTGAAGGTCAGTTTGTGGTAGGCGTCCGGGCGCTCGCCGAAGGGGGTGGCGAAGTAGTCCAGGGTATCGTGCATCCAGCCCATGTCCCACTTGTAGTCGAAGCCGATGCCGTCATACCGGGTGGGGGCGGTGACCTTGAGGAAGTTGGTGGAGTCCTCGGCGGTGTAGATGCCGGTGGGCCAGCGCTCGTTCAGGCCGTGGTTCAGGTTCCGCAGGAAGGTGACGGCCCCCTCGTTGACGCCCCGGGCGGGGTCGCCCTGCCAATAAAGGGCCCGGGAAATGGCATCCATCCGGATGCCGTCGCAGTGGTAAACGTCCATCCAGAGGGCGGCGGCGCTGTTCAGGAAGCTGCACACCTCCCGGCGGTAGTAGTTGAAATTGCAGGTGCCCCACTCGCTGTGGCCCACATCGCTGTCGTACTCGTAGAGGTGGGTGCCGTCAAAGTTGGCCAGGGCGTCGCCGTTGGCTGCAAAGTGGACGGGCACGAAGTCCATGATGACGCCGATGCCCATCCGGTGGCAGGCGTTGACGAAGGCTGCGAAATCGGCAGGGGAGCCGTACCGGCTGGTCACCGAGAAATAGCCGGTGGTCTGGTAGCCCCAGCTGCCGTCAAAGGGATGCTCGGCCAGGGGCAGCAGCTCCACATGGGTGAACCGGTGGTCCAGCAGCCAGGGGATCAGCTCCCGGGCCAGCTCCCGGTAATTGTACCAGCCGTCTGAGCCGTCCGGCTGCACTCCGTTGGGCTTGTGCTTCCAGCTGCCAGCATGAAGCTCGTAGATGTTCAGGGGCAGGTTGCGGCACTTGTCCCGCCGCTGCATCCAGCTGTCGTCATCAAAGGCGAAATCCAGTTTTGTCAGGATGCTGGCCGTGCCGGGGCGCAGCTCGGTGGCAAAGGCATAGGGGTCGGCCCGCATCGCCACGCTGCCGTCGGCACCGTGGACCCGGTACTTGTACAGCTCGCCCTCGGCAAGGCCCGGGATGAAGCCGCTCCAGATCCCGGTGTCCGCCTTCTGCATGGGGACACCGGGCCCCCAGCCGTCAAAGCCGCCGCAGATCTCCACCGCGGCAGCCCCGGGTGCCCAGACGGCGAACCGCCAGCCCTCCTGTCCGCCGTCCCCCACGCAGGGGTGCGCACCCAGGATATGGTAGGCATCAAAGCATTCGCCCGCAAAAAACGAACGGTCGATCATGGGGAAATTCATAGCTGAGTCTCCTTTTATCTGGTAATATCCTACAATATTTGAAAGCTGAAATCGTCACTCCTGCCGATTTTGCAGGAAACTATGCCTAAAAATTGTCAAAGTTCCACACAATTGACGGAGTTTGTGCTATACTGAATCTGCCGCTGTGAACGGCAGAACATTGAGTATGGGAGAGAGTAAATTATGGCATGGTATGATACCGCAGTGTTTTATCACATCTATCCTCTGGGGCTGTGCGGCTGCGCACATGAGAACGACGGTCAGCCCACCCCCGGGGCCTTTGCAAAGCTGAACGCATGGGCCGAACATGCATATACCGACCTGGGCTGTACGGCCATCTATATCGGCCCCCTGTTTGAGAGCGGCTCCCATGGCTATGACACCATTGACTACCGCCGGGTGGACCGCCGCCTGGGCACCAACGAAGAGTTCCGGGAGTTCGTGGCCAACTGCCACGCCCGGGGCCAGAAGGTCATCGTGGACGGCGTGTTCAACCATGTCGGCCGGGATTTCTTCGCTTTCAAGGACCTCCAGGCCAACCGCGAGAACGCCCGGTATAAGGACTGGTTCTGCGATGTCAACTTCTGGGGCAACAACGAATACAATGACGGCTTCTCCTACGGCAACTGGGGCGGCTTCAACCTGCTGGTCAAGCTGAACCAGCGCAACCCCGAGGTGCAGAACTATCACTACGAGACCATCCGGTTCTGGGTGGATGAATTTGACATCGACGGCATCCGTCTGGATGCAGCGGATGTGCTGGACTTCGACTTCATGAAGGGCCTGCGCCGTCTTGCCAACGAGATCAAACCCGAGTTCTGGCTCATGGGCGAGGTCATCCACGGCGATTACAGCCGCTGGGCCAACCCGGAGATGCTCCACTCGGTGACCAACTATGAGCTGCACAAGGGCCTGTGGAGCGGCCACAACGACCACAACTATTTCGAGATCGCCCACACCATGCGGCGTCTGCAGGGGCTGTGCCACGACACCCGGCTGTATACCTTCTCGGACAACCACGATGTGGAGCGCCTGCCCAACAAGCTGCGGAACAAGGCCCACATCCGGCATATTGCAATCTTAGTATACACGCTTTGGGGGATTCCGTCCATCTATTACGGCTCAGAATTCGGCATCGAGGGCAAAAAAGAATGGGGCAGCGACTGGCCCCTGCGCCCCTGCCTGGAGCTGGAGGACTTCAGGGATGATCTGACCGCCAACCCCGTCACCAGCGTGTATGCCGCACTGGGGAAACTGAAAGCCGAATATCCGGCCCTGAGCTACGGCGAAGTGAAGGAGCTGCAGCTCACCACCCAGTGCTACGCCTTTGCCCGTGTGCTGGACGGCAAGGCGCTGGTGGCCGTGTTCAACAACGGCGATTCCCCCGCGCAGATGGAGTTCCGCCTGCCGGTGGAGGCATCGGCCGTCACCGACCTGCTGGCGGACACCGTGGGTGCCGAGCCGGTCATGACGGAGCTGGCCTGGGGCCAGCTGAAGGTGCAGCTGCCCTCCAATTACGCCACCGTTCTTCGTCTGGATTGACAGGACAGCTGTCTTGCACTATTATAATAGACGAAGATCGAAGAACGGGGGCAGATGCCAATGAACGCGGCACAGCGCAGGGAGAAGATCCTGAAACAACTCCACGGGGCCAGCGGGCCCATCAGCGCCAGCACTCTGGCGGCAGGGCTCGGGGTCTCCCGCCAGATCGTGGTGGGGGATGTGGCCCTGCTGCGGGCCGGCGGGGCAGAGATCGAGGCCACGCCCCGGGGGTACCAGTTTCATCCGGCCCCCGGCGGCTATACCGGGATCCTGGCCTGCGTCCACCGCACGGCCGATGAGATGCGCACCGAGATGTACACGGTGGTGGATCAGGGCGGCGTCATGGTGGATGTGGCCGTGGAGAACCCCCTCTACGGGGAGCTGCGGGGCAACCTGAACGTTTCCAGCCGGTACGAGGTGGATACCTTTCTGGCCGGAGCGGCCAGCACCCCCGAGGGGCTGCTGAGCCGGATGACCGGAGGGGTCCATCTGCATACCCTCCGCTGCCCGGACGAGGAGACCTTCCGCCGGATCGAAGAGGCCCTGCGGCAGAAAGGCCTGCTGTATGAAGGGGCTGTAAAGTAACGGCGCAGGGGCGGGGCCGTTGTTTCTATTGTAAGAAAACCGGGTCCATCTGTCTATCCCCGAAACGCAAAAAGGGTTGGATATCCAACGAAATGAGAAAAGTGGTGGATTATTTTGGACCTCCGCATTGAAAAGACCGACCGCGCCATCGAAAAGGCGTTTATGGAGCTGAGAGCCCGGTCCCCGCTGGAAAAGATCCGGATCAAAGACCTGTGTGCGCTGGCAAGGGTGAACAAATCCACCTTCTACGCCCACTATGGGGATATCTATGAACTGTCCGACCAGTTGGAGGACAAGCTGATCCGGAACATTCTGGCCAGTGTACCCAATGTGGAGCTGACGGCGGCCCGGACCGAGCAGCTGACCCGGGATCTATTCCGGGCCTTTGTGCAGAACCAGACAGCGGTGAACATCCTGTTCTCCGGTGCCCGGCAGGGTATCTTTGCCAACCGCATCGAGAGCGGCCTGCGGGAGCGGGTGACAGCCAGGGACCCCTCCTTTGCGGCCGATCCGGACCGGGGCATCCTGCTTTCCTTCTGTGTGCAGGGGTGCTTTTATGCCTTTGCCAACAACAGCAGCCGGATGGATGAAGATCATCTGGTGGACCTTCTGGCGGTCATCGCAAAGGCCGCCCAGAGCCTGAATGCCTGAAAAAACGCAAAAAAGCCCATGCTGCATTGGAACAGCATGGGCTTTTCTGGTATCATTACATCTTCTCGGGGACGTTGATCTTGAACATGGTCAGCACGTTGAAGATGACGTTCTTCACGCCGATGCACAGGGCCAGACGGGCCTGCTGCAGGGCAGGGTCGGCCCCTTGGATGCGGCAGCTGCCGTAGAAGCGGTGGAAGGCGCTGGCCAGATCAATGACGAAGCGGTTGATCCGGCTGGGATCATACTTCTCGGCGGCCATGACGATCTCCTGGGGGAAGGCGGCCAGCATCCGGATCAGATCCATCTCGGAGGGCTCGGTCAGCAGGGTGGCATCCACCTGCTCTGCCCCGGCGAAGGGCACACCCTCGCTCTCCAGCTTCTTCAGGATGGAGCAGATGCGGGCGTGGGCATACTGGACATAGTAGACCGGGTTGTCGTTGTCGGTCTTGACGGCCTGATCCAGGTCGAAGTCGATGCCGCTGCCGGCGTCGTGCATATTGAACAGGAAGCGGGCGCTGTCGATGGGCACCTCTTCCAGCAGGTCGGTCAGGGTGATGGCGTTGCCGGTGCGCTTGGACATGCGGACGGGCTGGCCGTCGCGCATCAGGTTGACCATCTGCATCAGCACGACGTCGAGGTCGTTGCCGTTCAGGCCGATGGCGTCCATGGCACCTTTCATGCGGGCGACATGGCCGTGGTGGTCGGCACCCCAGACGTCGATGGCCTTGGCAAAGCCGCGGGTGGCCAGCTTGTTGTAGTGGTAAGCGATATCGGCGGCAAAGTAGGTGGGGATGCCGTTGGCGCGGACCAGCACTTCGTCCTTGGCCTCTTCCTCGGTGCCGTCGTCGGTCTTTTTCTTGTTGACGGTGCCGTACTTGGCGGCGTACTGAGCGCTGCGGTACATGATGGCACCGTCCTCGGCCTTGTAGCAGGCACCCTTTTCCAGCAGCTGGTTCACCACGTCCATGACAGCACCGGACTGGTGCAGGGTACTCTCGTGGAACCAGACATCATAGTTGATGCGGTACTTGCCCAGATCCCGCTTCAGGGCGGCAATGTTCTTGGGCAGGGCGTAGTCCACCAGAGCGTTCTTCAGGGTCTCGAAGGCTTCGCTGGCAAACAGGGTCTCCTCGTCCATGCCCTTGCAGGCGGCAACGTACTGGTCGCCGTGGAGGTCGGCAAATTCCCCGGCCAGAACATTGATGTCGCCGCCCTGATAGCACTCGGCGGGCAGGGGATAGGCCTCCTCGCCGCAGTAATGCTGCAGGTAGCGGACGGCAAGGCTCTTGCCGAACTTCTGGATCTGGTTGCCCGCATCGTTGATGTAGAACTCGCGGGTTACATCATAACCGGACCAGTCCAGCACGGCGGCCAGGCAGTCGCCCAGAGCGCCGCCGCGGGCGTTGCCCATGTGCATGGGGCCGGTGGGGTTGGCAGAAACGAACTCCACATTGTACCTGGCACCCTTGCCGTAGTCGGTGCGGCCGTATTCCTTGTTGGCGCAGGCACCCAGCACCACGCCGGCCCAGTAGGCGGGGGCCAGGAACAGGTTGATGAAGCCGGGGCCGGCCACCTCGACTTTGGAGAAGATGCCGCCCTCCAGGGCAGGCAGGTGGACGATGAGGGCGTCGGCGATCATCTTGGGGGCCTTACGCCAGGTGCGGGCACCGGCCATGGCCAGGTTGGAGGCGATATCGCCGTTCTTCACGTCGCCGGGGATCTCCACGATGAAGGCGGGCAGCTCGGCCTCGGGCAGGGTGCCGTCGGCCATGGCGGCCTTTGCGGCGGCGGTCAGCAGCGCACGGGCCTCGCTCAGCGCTGCCGCCCGGGGGTTGTAGTTCTGATAGGTCTTTTCAAAATCAGTCATTGTCGTTATCCTTTCGCGGGCTTCCCCCCTCACCGTCGGAGGCGGGAGCAAGAGGTTTCAGTTTACATGCTCGACCCGGAGTTCCAGTGTCGTCCGGTTGATGAGGGAGGTGGGGTCGTCTGCATCCAGCAGGTAGCGGATGGTGGCGGTGCCGCCCTTCTCAGTGAGGGCGGAGGTGATGCCGTCGCCGGTGACGCCCAGGGTAACGGGGCCCACCTCGGTCTCATAGTAGCAGATGTTCCGGCGGTCCCGCTCAATGATGAGCTGGGTGCTGATCCGGCCGAACCGCAGCAGGGCCACCCGGCTTCCGTCCTCGGCGATCTTGATGGTGGTGGTGCAGCCCTCGAACCCCACGGTCTGGGTCTCTTTATAGGTAATATAATAGGACCCGCCCTTCTTCACGAAGGTGCCGTAGGTCATGATCTCGATCCGTTCCTCTTCCTCAGAGGGCACCGGCTCCATATGGTCGAACTGCTCGGACAGGCTCTTGATCCGGATGATGTAGTTTTCTTTCTTTGCGGTACTCACGATTCTGGGTTCCTTCGCTTCAGTATTTGTCAATGGCGATCTGGTCCACCTCGCCGCCCCGGTACTCGCCCAGAAACAGGTCGGCGGTCTGGACGAAGCCGTCCGGTGCATCGCTGACATAGAAATGGGCCTGCCCGGCGGGGTGGTCTGCCTTGAGGCCCCGCTCGCTGAGGATCCGCTCCAGATGATGGGCAGCGGTCTTGGCCGGGTCCACCAGAACGACATCCCGGCCCATGAACTCGCCGATCATGGTCTTGAGCAGGGGGTAGTGGGTGCAGCCCAGGATCAGGGTGTCCACCCCGGCCTCCCGGATCTCGGTGAGGTACTGGGCGATGACCAGCCGGGTGACTTCCTGTTTGTCCGGTGCGCTGTGGTCCACATAACCGGCCTCCACCAGCGGCACGAACAGGGGGCAGGGCCGGGCGGTGATCTCCACCCCGGGCACCAGCTGCCGCAGCAGCTTTTCGTAGCTGCGGGAGCGGATGGTGGCGGCGGTGCCGATGACACCGATCCGCCGGTTCCGGGTGGCGAAGGCAGCCTCCCGGGCGGCGGCATCCACCACGCCCAGATAGGGCACCGGCAGCAGGGATGCTTCGGCGGCGGGGTAGGTGCTGGACACCGTGCCGCAGGCCGCCATGATGCACTTGACATCCTTGGACAGCAGGAACGCGATGTCCTGCCGGGCATACTGCAGGATGGTCTCCGGGCTGCGGCTGCCGTAGGGCACCCGGCCGGTATCGCCGAAATAGACGATGTCCTCGTGGGGCAGCCGTTTGCGCAGCTCCCGTACGCCGGTCAGCCCGCCGAGGCCGCTGTCAAAAACGCCGATGGGGCGGTTATCCATGCTGCTTTTCCGTCCTTTCCAGAGCGAGCTCGATGAGGTGGTCGATGAGGGCGGGCACGGGGGTGCCCTCGTGTTCCATCAGCTTGGGATACATGCTGATGGGGGTGAAGCCGGGGAAGGTGTTGATCTCGTTGATCATCACCCGGTCCGTGCCGTGCTCCACGAAGAAGTCGCAGCGGGCCAGACCCTCGCAGTTCAGGGCCGTGTAGGCCATGGCGGCGTAGGTCTTGACCTCGTCCAGCTTCTCTTCCGGCAGCTTTGCGGGGATGACCACCTGGCTGACGCCGTTCTTGTACTTATCATCATAGGTGTAGAACTCGGCACCGGCCAGGATCTCGCCCGGGCGGGTGGCCACGGCAGGGTCGGAGCCGATGACGGCGCACTCCACCTCATGGCCGTCCACGAAGGCCTCGAACACCACCTTGCGGTCGTTCTCCAGCGCCAGGGCGATGGCCTGCTTCAGCTCGGCCCGGTCGTGGGCCTTGGTGATGCCCACGCTGGAACCGGCGTTGGCGGGCTTGACGAAGATGGGCCAGCCCAGCTTTGCGATGGCACCGTCGCAGACGCC
>CAKSZU010000027.1 GCA_934526125.1 uncultured Faecalibacterium sp.
ATCTCCAACGAGGAGGACGCAAAGGACGTGTTCGGCATCGAGGCCGAGGCTACCGATATCTACGGCGGCAAGCTGAATGCTGAGGGCTACAAGAGCGTTGCCAAGCAGCTGGCTGACAAGTTCCACTTCGAGAAGGTCGCCATCACCCTGCGTGAGAGCCACAACGCTTCCGAGAACGGCTGGAGCGCAATGCTGTACGATGTCGCTTCTGACGAGTACTGCTTCTCCAAGAAGTATGAACTGAAGATCATCGACCGCGTTGGCGGCGGCGACTCCTTCGGCGGCGGCCTGATCTACGCTCTGCTGACCGGCAAGAACACCCAGGATGCTGTTGAGTTCGCTGTTGCTGCTTCCGCTCTGAAGCACTCCATCGAGGGCGACTACAACATGATGACCGTTTCCGAGGTCGAGAAGCTGGCTGGCGGCGACGGTTCCGGCCGTATCCAGCGCTAAGATCTGCCGACAGGGGGTAATCTGCGATGGAGATCCGTTATTCCTGCAATCAGAAGGATTTCAAACGCTACACCACCGAGGAGATGCGGGATGAAATGCTCATCACCGGCCTGTACAAAGCCGATGAAGTGGCCGCGGTCTACAGCCATGTGGACCGTATGGTCACGCTGGGCTGCATGCCGGTCCACGAGACCGTGTCCATCGACAAGGGCATCGATGTCTGGGCCAATTTCGGCACCCACTATTTCCTGGAGCGCCGGGAGATCGGCATGTTCAACATCGGCAAGGATTCCACCGGCATCGTGGTGGCCGACGGTGTGAAGTATGAGCTGGGCTACAAGGACTGTCTCTACATCACCCAGGGCACCCGCGAGGTGACCTTTGCCTCTGCCGATCCCTCGCACCCCGCCAAGTTCTATATGGTGTCTGCTCCGGCACACTGCGCCTACCAGACCCGCCTGATCCGGATGGCCGATGCGAACCATCGTCCTCTGGGCAGCGCAGAGACCTGCAACAAGCGCACCATCAATCAGTTCATCCACCCGGATGTGCTGAAGACCTGCCAGCTGAGCATGGGAATGACCGAGCTGGAGCCCGGTTCCAACTGGAACACGATGCCCAGCCACACCCATGAGCGGCGGATGGAGATCTATACCTACTTCGAACTGCCCGAGGGGCAGGTGGTGTTCCACATGTGCGGCGAACCCACTCAGACCCGCCACATCGTCATGCACAACGAGGATGCTGTCATCAGCCCCTCCTGGAGCATCCACAGCGGTGTGGGCACCTCGAACTATACGTTCATCTGGGCCATGGGCGGCGAGAACATGGAGTTTGACGACATGGACAACATCGCCACTACCGACCTGCGTTGAACGCAGCTTCAAGCCCCGTACCGGTTTTTGCCCGGCACGGGGCTTTTTATAACAGACAGGAGGTTTCCAAAATGGATTTATCTGCATTTGATCTGAAGGGCAAGGTCGCCATGATCACCGGCGGTGCCCATGGCATCGGCTTTTCCATTGCCGTCGGCATGGCAAAATGCGGTGCCACGGTCTGCTTCAACTGCTCCAACGAGGGCAGCCTGGAAAAGGGCCTTGCAGCCTATCAGGAGGCCGGGATCAAGGCCCACGGCTATGTGGCCGACGTCACCGACGAGGACGCTGTCAACGCCATGGTGGCCCGGATCAAGACCGAGGTGGGCTCGGTGGACATTCTGGTGAACAACGCCGGCCTGATGAAGCGTGTGCCCATGATCGAGATGAGCCACACGGATTTCATGCGGGTCATCGATGTCCATGTGGGCGGTGCCTTCAACTGCTCCAAGGCTGTCCTGCCCGACATGATCGCAAAGCGTGAAGGCAAGATCATCAACATCTGCTCCATGATGAGCGAGCTGGGCCGTGAGACGGTCTCCGCCTACGCTTCCGCCAAGGGTGCCCTGAAGATGCTGACCCGGAACATCGCTTCCGAGTACGGTCAGTACAACATCCAGTGCAATGGCATGGGCCCCGGCTACATCGCCACCGCTCAGACCGCCCCGCTGCGCGAGATCCAGCCCGACGGCAGCCGTCATCCCTTCGACACCTTCATCTGCGCCAAGACCCCCGCGGGCCGCTGGGGCGATCCGGAGGACATGGTGGGCCCCTGTGTGTTCCTGGCCTCCCACGCCTCGGACTTCGTCAACGGCCAGATCCTCTACGCCGACGGCGGCATCCTGGCCTATATCGGCAGACAGCCTAAGTAACCAGAATCCCTGAATATTCAAAAGGCACCGCTGTATGTTTATCTCATACGGCGGTGCCTTTTAAGGTTGCATCCATTTCTCTACGATTTTTCACAGTTCTAAAATTACTACCAATAAAACATCCTGTCTTGCTGGACCTCTACTCTATCCACTCAAAGCTTTCCCGGCTTACAGATCATCCAAGCTTAAATTTCCACTTTGCAGATCGCTCAAAAATGTATCAAAGAGCAACTTTGTCAGTTTGCTTTTGTGATAATGTTCAAGGACAGCGTCACGGTAACTTTTTCCATCAATACGGATGTCGCTCCGCTTCGTCAGCAAAAAGTTACCATTGCCGTTTCCCAACGGCCGAATGCTCCATTCCTTTCCATATTTCTTATATATGGCGCTTTCTTTTCCCTGAACCGTGCTGCTCTCCGGCGGAATATAATAGATCTCCATTGTGATCCTCCTTTTGTTATTCGGCGATTCTTAACTTCGGCTTGTCCATTTCTTTCATAATCTCAAAACAAACCATCTCTGCTGTGCGACGAACAAGTTCTTTATGATACTCGTCCCATCCGCCGTATTCTTTGATTCGATGCAGCTGTGCCGCCCCACCGCCGAGTTTTTTCCCATTCTTTCCAACTACATGCAGTGTCTTTTGTGACATACAAATCTCCTTTCCGGACGTTTGTCCTTTTCATTTGGCGGAACTCATTTCCTCAAGCTTTGACAGAAGATCTTCCAACTCCTGCATCTGTCGTTTTTTCTCCTCGATCTCACTTTCCAGCCTTTCCAATTCGGATCGTTTATGATCAAGTTCTGTCACACATTTTGCACGAAGCTGAATTGAAATTTCCTTCGCATCCTGTTCGGAAATCGACTTTTTCCGTGAAGCTCCTGCTGCGATGCCAGCCACGAGGCCAATCGAAAGCCCCATTCCAGGAAGCATCGACATCACTCCAACGCTTGCAGCTCCTGCAGCCATCGCAAACGCTGCCGCATATTTGGGTGCCCCTTCCAAAAATGTTCTCAATGCCTCTTCCGAGATCACATTGCCTTCTTTTTTGGATTCCTGTACAGATTGAAGCTTTCCGGCCCGAATCCAGCGGCGAACTGTTTCAGGGTTCGTATGAAGCATTTCAGCAATTTGTTTCACAGAATAGTTCGTCATTGTTCCCCCATTGCGATAATTATAGCATAAGTACCATTTTAATACAACATCAACATTGCCAATTTTGTCTCATTATTTTGCACATTTTTCATAAGTTACTACAAATTTATTCTCACGTCATCATTTTTTCAGTAAGACTCAATCTTACCACTCCGATTTTACTACATTCAACCTATTTTTTCCACACTTTTTGTGCTTCCCTGTTTTTTTACACTTTTGTAAAGTATTTTTCCTTGCATTTTTTGTCAGAGACGGTATAATAGTTCCCTGTGGGCAACTTTTCACGCAGGGCTGCCCATGAAGAAAAACTTTCGACACAAACAAGGAGAAATAACCCATGAAACTCAAGAATGTTGCTATCGTTGCCGCTGCTCTGGCTCTGGCTGTTGGTATGACCGCCTGCGGTTCTTCCGCAAGCTCCACCGCTTCTTCTGCTGCTTCCTCCACTGCCGCTTCTTCCGAGGCTGCAAGCTCTGAGGCCGCTTCCAGCGAGGCCGCTTCTTCTGAGGCTGAGGCTCAGGCTGCCGAGTACACCGTTTACAACACCACCGGCGCAAACGTCACCGAGCTGTACCTGTACGAGGCCGGCTCTGAGGATAAGGGCGAGAACCTGGCTGCTGACGGCCTGGCCGACGGCGACAGCGTTGTCCTGACCCTGCCCGAGGACGCAGACCAGTCTGCAAAGTACATCCTGGAGTTCACCACCGAGGACGGCACCACCCAGAGCTTCGAGACCCTGAGCTACGAGGTCACCCCCATCTCCCTGCTGAGCGCTGACGCTGCTGCAGGTGCTACCCCCATCGCTTTCTCTGCTCCCGAGCAGTAAGCGGTCCAGACGGGCTCTGAAGCCCCTCTGAGCGTCTGATGATCCTTGCAGCAAAAAGATCCCTCTGCACCGCCCAAAAACGATGCAGGGGGATCTTTGTCGTATCACAGCGTCAGGAAGCCGCGTCTCAGACCTTCTCGATGGTGATGGTCCACTCGCTGGTCAGGGCCTCGTCCGGCTCCAGCACTTCATGCTTGCCGTCCTCGTTGACGCTGTTGGCCCAGCCGTTCCAGGGCTCCATGCAGACGAAGTTCTCGGCATCCTGCTGCCAGAGTACGCCGTTGGTAAAGCTCTCGTCGGCATCCACGGTGACCTTGTGGCCGTTGCCCTTGTCGGTAAAGCTCATGGGGAACTCCACGCCGGTCATCAGGCGGATGGAGTTGTCAGCGCCCTCCTTGCGGGTCAGGGTGATCTTCTCCGGGGCGGCAGGCTGCTCGCCCTTTGCGTTCTCGGAGCAGGTGGCGCACTTGATGTCGAAGTCCACATTCTGCAGCTCAGAGGCGATGAAATAGGGGTGATATCCGAAGCTGAAGGGCATGGGGACCTTGCCCTCATTGATGACGGTCATGGTAATGGAAGCTGTGTTGCCGTTCAGGTTGTAGTTCACCAGCAGGGTGAAGTCAAACGGATACAGGAACTTGGTCAGCGGGGTGGACTCCAGGATCAGGGTCACGCCGTCGGGGCCGACGCTCTCCACTTCCCATGCGCACAGATCTGCGAAACCGTGGCACTCCATGGGGTAGGCCTTGCCGTCAAACATGTGGACGCCGCCGTCCGGGTTGCCGCAGCTGGGGAACAGCACCGGTACGCCGAAGCGGGGGCGGTTGCACTCGCTGAAGTTAGGGCGGCGGGTCCAGATGTACTCGTCGCCGTCCAGCGTAAAGCCGGTGATCATGCCGCCCCGCTCCGGGGTGATGGTCAGGCTGGTTTTTGCGGCGGGATCGGTGATGACGTACTGCTCGTAGCAGGCATTGCCTTCGGTGACATACTGGGTGGTGATCTGGTTCATAGGTCAGTCCTCCTTATTTTTCTGGCTCTCTGCCAGTTTTTTGAAATAGTAGTCAATGCCATAGCGGATAAAGTATTTTACAAGCTGCACGGCACCATAAATGATCGCTGCATAGATCAGCAAAGTCACAAGCAGCATTCCTGTCGTATTCGCCATAAAAACCTTCTTCGCATTGCACAAAAAGGCTGCCACACGCAGAAAGCAGCGCACAGCAGCCATTTTTCAATTTACAGCACCACGCCATCCTTGAAGATAGAGATCTCGCGGAAGCCGTGCTTTTCGGCCTTGGTCTGCTCGCCGCTGGCCACGCGGATGACCAGATCCAGCAGATCCTTTGCAGCCTCGTCGATGCTCTTCACGCCATCGGCGATGACGCCGGTGTTGAAATCGATCCAGCCGCTCTTCTTCTCCGCCAGCGGGGTGTTGGTGGAGATCTTCAGGGTGGGGGCCGGAGCCGAGAACGGGGTGCCGCGGCCGGTGGAGAACAGGATCAGATGAGCGCCTGCGGCCGTCATGGCGGTAGCGGACACCAGATCATTGCCGGGGCCGTAGAGCATGTTCAGGCCCTTGGTGACCACGGGGTCGCCGTAGCCGATGACGTCCATGATGGGGGCAGTGCCGCCCTTCTGGACGCAGCCGCAGCTCTTGTCCTCCAGGGTGGTGATGCCGCCCTGCTTATTGCCCGGAGAGGGGTTGTCGTAGACCACCTCATTGTGGCTGATGAAGTACTCCTTGAAGCCGTTGATCATCTGCTCGGCCTTGACAAAGACGTCATGGTTGATGCAGCGATCCATCAGGAAGCCCTCGGCGCCGAACATCTCGGGCACCTCGGTCAGGACGGTGGAGCCGCCCCGCTGGCCCATCATGTCGGAGAAGCGGCCGATGGTGGGGTTTGCAGTGATGCCGGACAGGCCGTCGGAGCCGCCGCACTTCATGCCGACCACCAGCTCGCTGACGGGGATAGGCTCGCGCTGGAACTGACCGGCGTAAGCCGCCAGCTCCTTCAGGATGTCGCGGGCAGCGGCAAACTCATCGTTCACGTCCTGACAGGTCAGGAACTTGACGCGGTCGTGATCGTAATCGCCCAGCTCGGCCAGGAACTGCTCATGGGTCAGGTTCTCACAGCCCAGAGACAGCACCAGAACGGCGGCTGCATTGGGGTGGCGGACCAGAGCGGCCAGCAGCTTGCGGGTCTGGGCATGGTCATGCCCGGTCTGGCTGCAGCCGAAGGGGTGGGTAAAGGTATACAGGCCCTCGACGGAGCCGGTGACCAGATCCTGATTGTCCGCCACCATCTTCTTGGCAATGTCGTTGACACAGCCGACGGTGGGGATGATCCAGATCTCGTTGCGGATGGCGGCGCGGCCGTCCCTGCGGCGGAAGCCCATGAATGTCTCCGGCTCGGCTTTGGGCAGCGGGGCAAGATCCGGGGCGGGGTTGTAGGTGTACTCCACCTCACCGGACAGGTTGGTATGGACGTTATGAGTGTGCATCCAGGTGCCCGGCTCGGCATCAGCAGTTGCATGGCCGATGGGGAAACCGTACTTGATGACGTTCTCGCCGTTTTTGATGGGCTTCACGGCCATCTTGTGGCCCTGCGGGATGTCCTCCAGTGCCGTGACGGACAGGCCGTCCACTTCCACCAGAGTGCCCTTTGCAATGGGGTGCAGAGCAACCACCACGTTGTCGATGGGGCTGATATGAATCGCCTGCGGCATAGTGTCTCTCCTTCTCTTACAGGCAGCTCTTGTAGGCCGCCTCGGCACCCTGGGTGCGGATCATCTCGAGGTCTGCCAGCACGGCAGCCTCCAGACCCTCGATCTTGGTCAGATCCTGATCCCACATCTGGGTGTTGGTCAGCACGGCGTGTACCAGCTGTGCGGCGGTGTCGTCCTTGTGTGCATAGTAGAAGTCCAGAGCCCATGCGTCATCCTGGATCTTGTAGGTGTTGCCTGCGGGGCGCTTGCAGATCAGGCCGTCAGCGGTGCGCTCCTGAATGTCGTTGGAGTAGAAGGCGATGTAAGCAGCCAGAGACATGGTCAGGCACTTGGGCAGCTGCTTCTGCTCCTCGATGTAAGCCAGGAAGGAAGGCATGTTGCGGGCCTTCCACTTGGAGGTGGAGTTCAGGGAGATGCTCATCAGCTCGTGGTTGACGAAGGGGTTGTTGAAGCGGTCCTCCACTGCAGAGGCAAAGTCCTCCAGATCCTTCTTGTCCAGCGGCAGAGTGGGGATGATCTCCTCGTGCAGCATCTTGTTCATGAAGCCGCGGACGGTGTCATTGTGCATGCAGTCGCGGACGATATCGAAACCGGCCAGATAAGCGCCCAGAACGAAACCGGTGTGGGCACCGTTCAGGATGCGGACCTTGCGCTTCTTATAGGGGGTGACATCGGGCACGACCATGACGTTGACGCCTGCCTTCTTGAACGGCAGCTTGTCCTCCAGACCGGCAGGGCCCTCGATGACCCAGACGCCGAACACTTCGCCGACATCCAGGACAGCATCATGGTAGCCGTTGGCCTCTTCCAGTGCGGCCAGCTCCTTCGGGTCACGGATGCGGCCCGGAACGATGCGGTCCACCAGAGTGGAGCAGAAGGTGTTGGCGTTGTTCATCCAGTCAATGAACCCGGCCTCCAGATCCCAGTCCTTGGCATAGTTGTTGCAGCACTTCTTCAGCTCTTTGCCGTTGTTGTCGATCAGCTCGCAGGAGAGGATCACCAGACCCTTGTCGGCAGCGCCGTTGAAGGCCTTGTAGCGCTCGTACAGCACACGGGTCAGCTTTGCGGGGAAGCTGTTGGGGGGCACCTGGTCGAACTGGCTGTCGCCCTGGGTGTAGGCGATGCCGGCCTCGGTGGTGTTGGACACGACCGTCTCCAGATCCTCGGAGCGGGCCAGTGCCAGCACTTCGTCCCACTTGCCGTCAATGTAGGGGCAGACACAGTCGGACACGCAGGAGATCACGCGCTTTGCATCCACCTTCTGGCCCTTCTCGCTGCCGCGCAGGTACAGGGTGTACAGGCCCTCCTGCTCGTTGATCCAGTCGGCCATCTGGGGGAAGTTGCCGATGGGCTGCACCAGCTTGACCTTGCCGTTGTAGCCGGCCTTCTCGTTGGCGATATCATAGAAGTAATCCACGAATGCCCGCAGGAAGTTGCCCTCGCCGAACTGCATGACCTTGACAGGGGCGTCCTTCAGGACATAACCGTTGTAGCCGGTCTCAGACAGGACCTTGTAATTCAAAGTTTCCATACTTTGTGCTCTCCTTTTAGTTTGCTTTGCTTTTCTTCAGGGGTGCCGACATGCACCGCTCACTGTCTTTATTGTATGCTGTTGTATACAAAGAAGTCAAGTGGTTTTTGCCACTTTTGAAGGCAAAAACCGGCCATTTATATAAATTCCAGCGTTTTTTACAAGGAAAAGTCCAAAAATTTGTCAATTTTTCAGTTGTATACATTAGAATTTTCCGCTATACTATGGGTAGGCTCGGCTCACTCGCGCGGGTGGGTCAAATCAACCTCGATAACTGATATATTACCTTATTCGTAATATATCAGACATGAACAGAGAAAAGGAGTAATCGACCCATGAAAGCATTTATGGATAAGGACTTCATGCTCCAGTCTGCAACGGCACAGCACCTGTACCATGACTACGCTGCTGAGATGCCCATCTGCGACTACCACTGCCACATTCCTCCCCGTGAGATCTACGAGAACCGCCGGTTCGACAACATCGCACAGGTCTGGCTGGGCGGCCGCAACCCCGACGGCAGCTACTTCGGCGACCACTACAAATGGCGCGTGATGCGTTCCAACGGTGTGCCCGAGGAGTACATCACCGGTGACAAGCCCGACCGCGAGCGCTTCCAGAAGTTCGCCGAGGCTCTGCCCATGGCCATCGGCAACCCGATGCACCACTGGACCAACCTCGAGCTGCACAAGTTCTTCGGCTACGAGGGCGAGCTGAACGGCGACACCGCTGAGGAAGTCTGGAACCTGTGCAACGAGAAGCTGCAGAACGATCCCAAGCTGACCGTCCGCGGCCTGATCGAGCAGAGCAACGTGGCCTTCATCGGCACCACCGACGATCCCATCGACAGTCTGGAGTGGCACAAGAAGATCAAGGAAGATCCCACCATCAAGTTCATCGTGGCTCCTTCCTTCCGTCCCGACAAGGCCATCAACATCCAGAAGCCCGGCTTTGCTGAGTACATGGGCAAGCTGGCCCAGGTCGTCGGCAAGGAGAAGCTGGCCTGCATCGACTGCGTTACCGATGCCCTGACCCAGCGCATCAACTTCTTTGCCGAGATGGGCTGCCGCGCTTCCGACCACGGCCTGGACTATGTGCCCTACCGTGAGGCCGCCAAGGAAGAGGTCAACGCCATCTACCAGAAGGTCATGGCCGGTGAGACCGTGACCACCGAAGAAGCCGAGAAGTACCAGACCTACATCCTGATCCACCTGGGCAAGCAGTATCATCGTCTGGGCATCGCCATGCAGATCCACTACAACTGCCTGCGCGGCGTCAACCGCAAGATGAACGACCTGCTGGGACCCGATACCGGCTTCGATATGATCAACACCGCTACCTGCGGCGGCCAGATCGCAAGCCTGCTCAGCGCCCTGAACGACACCGATGAGTGCCCCAAGGTCATCATCTACAGCCTGAACCCCGCCGACAACGAGCAGATCGGCACCATCCTGGGCTGCTTCCAGACCAGCGAGATCCCCGGCAAGATCCAGCACGGCTCCGCATGGTGGTTCAATGACCACAAGGTGGGCATGGAGAACCAGATCAAGAGCCTGGCAAACCTGGGCCTGCTGGGCAACTTCGTCGGCATGCTGACCGACAGCCGCAGCTTCCTGAGCTACACCCGCCACGACTACTTCCGCCGCATCCTGTGCAACGTGATCGGCCAGTGGGTCGAGGACGGCGAGTATCCCGCAAACGAGAAGTCTCTGGAGAAGATCGTCAAAGGCATCTGCTTTGACAACGCAAAGCGCTACTTCAACCTGTAATCTCCCGTGATTTCATGAGGGCTCCGTACAAATGTGCGGGGCCCTCATTCTTTTCCATTCCCACCATTCATAACATCCAATTTTTTTGCCAAATAACGAGAATCCTTGTCGGGTATTGCCGTTGCGCCCGGGGGGATTTTCGTCTATACTGTTGACTTAGCTGCTAAAGAGAGAAGGGGGATTTCCTACGAATTATCTGTTTCAATTTGCGCGCATCCTTGCGTTCTGTTTCCTGGGCGAGATCTGCCATGCGGTGCTGCCGCTGCCCATCCCGGCCAGTGTCTACGGCCTTGTGCTGCTTCTGCTGGCTTTGAAGACCGGCCTTGTGAAGCTGGATCAGGTCAAAGAGGTGGGCACCTACCTCACCGGCATCTTTCCGCTGCTCTTCGTGCCCGCCGCTGCCGGTGTCATGGAGCTGTGGGCCGAGATGGGCAGCATGCTGATCCCCATTCTCATCTCCATCATCCCCGTCACGGTCCTGGTCATGGTGACGGCCGGCAAGACCACTCAGGCGATGACCAGCCGCCGCAAAGCAAAGGAGACCGATCATGAGTGAGTTTCTGAACGAATTTCTTTCCGGCTCTGCCGCATGGGGCGTACTGCTGACGCTGGCCGCCTTTGCGCTGGGCACCCTCATCAACCGCGTCACCGGGAAAGCCTTCTGCAATCCCCTTCTGCTGGGCGCGATCTTCGTCATCATCTTCCTGTCGGTCTGCCACATCCCCTACGCGGATTTCAAGGCCAGCGCCACCCCCGTCAACTATCTGCTCCTGCCCGCAACGGTGGCCCTGGCCATCCCCCTGTATGAGAAGCTGGATCTGCTCAAGGCCAACGCCGCCGCCATCATCGCGGGGATCTCGGTGGGCACACTGGTCAGCCTGGGCAGCGCCCTGGCCCTTGCGCTGGCGCTGGACCTGACCCGGGAACAGTACGCCACCCTGCTGCCCAAGTCCGTCACCACGGCCATCAGCATGGACGTGGCCGCCGAGCTGGGCGGCATCGCCGCCCTGACCGGTGCCATCGTCATCCTGACCGGCATCATGGGCAACCTGCTGGCCGAGACGGTCTGCAAGGTCTTCCACATCACCAACCCCATCGCCAAGGGCGTGGGTATCGGCACTTCGGCCCATGCCGTCGGTACCAGCAAGGCGCTGGAAATGGGCGAAGTGGAGGGTGCCATGAGCGGCCTGTCCATCGCGGTGGCCGGCGTACTCACCGCCGTGTTCTGCCCGGTCTTTGTGAACCTGATCGATTGATTCCAAGAAAGAAACCGGCCTGTTGTGCAACGCTGCACGGCAGGCCGGTTTTTGCTGTTTTATGCAGTTTCTTTGCGCAGGATATGGGTCACCATAAAGACACAGTAGCACAACGCCAGCCCCCATGCGATGGGGTTGGAGATGCAGATACCGAAGTAGCCCAGACTGTGGATGGCAAGCCACCCGCCGATGCTGCGGCCGATGAGCTCGCCCACGCCGGAAATGACAGCCTGCACACTGTATCCGAGGCCCTGCAGGGTGTTGCGGAAGATCATCAGCAGGCCATGGAAGCAGAACAGGACACTGATGACCGTCAGGTACTCCACGGCACCGGCGGTGACAGCGGGGTCTGCCTGCCCCAGCACCAGATCCACGGCCCAGCCCTTGACGAAGAAGATCACGCCCCAGGCCGGAACGCAGTAGCACAGCTGGATCAGGCAGCCGTCCCGGATGCCCTGCTTCACCCGGTCGGTGCGGCAGGCACCGTGGTTCTGGCCCACATAGGTGGCCATGGCCATGCCCACGCTCTCCATGGGCAGGGTGAACATCTGCCGGATCTTCTCGCCTGCCGTCTGGGCCGCCACCGCCGTGCTGCCCAGCAGGTTGATGGCGTTCTGCATGACCACGGCACCGATGGCCGAGACCGAATACTCAAAGCCCATCGGGAAGCCGATGTAGGCCAGACGCCCGCAGTGGCTGGCCGAGAGGACACAGTTCTCCCGGGTGAAGCGGATGCCCTCCACCCGGGTGAAGAACCACACGGTGCAGAGCAGACCGCTGACCAGCTGGCTGAGGACCGTCGCAATGGCGGCCCCCTCCACCCCCATGCCGAAGGGCACGATGAAGATCCAGTCCAGCCCGATGTTCAGGAAGCTGGACACCAGCAGGAAGTAGAACGGATGGGCGGAGTCCCCCATACTCCGCAGCACGGTGGAGGCATAGTTGTACAGCACCGTGGCCGGGATGCCCAGAAAGATGATCCGGATATAGGCCGCCGCATCCCGGAACAGCTCCTCCGGGGTGTGGATGAGCCGGAGCAGCGGCCCGGCGATCAGAGTCGTGACGATGGTGAACACCACGCTCAGCGCCACGCAGAGGGCCGCACCGTTGAACAGATACCTGTGCAGCGCGTCCCGGTCCTTGGCGCCGAAGCTTTCCGCCACCGGGATGCCGAAGCCCACGCAGGCCCCCTGCACGAAGCCGAGGATCAGAAAGTTCAGCGAATAGGTCGTGCCCACCGCACCCAGGGCGTCGGTGCCGAGGCACCGTCCCACGATGACAGTGTCCGCAAAGCTGTACAGCTGCTGGAACAGGGTGCCCAGCACCAGCGGCAGGGCAAATTTCAGGATCCGCGTCAGGGGTCTGCCGACGGTCAGGTCGTTGGTGCCG
The DNA here is from genome assembly GCA_934526125.1 of uncultured Faecalibacterium sp. Taxonomy (GTDB): domain Bacteria; phylum Bacillota; class Clostridia; order Oscillospirales; family Ruminococcaceae; genus Faecalibacterium. Next base: position 12,855 of record CAKSZU010000027.1, read on the forward strand.
GACCCTCTCTTCCCAGTCTTGTCCATGATAAATCGATTCCTCCTGTCTTGAACTGCTTACAGGATATCATGGAATCCACCCGGACCGTTAGGTCTTTTTTGCGATGAAACCGGACAAATTTTGGAATTTCCGCTCACCACAGCGGCAGGGCGTTGATCTCATCCTTCAGCTGAAGGGTCTGGATATGGGTACGTTTTCCGGTGCTTTCCAGCCGGTCGGCCACCACGAGGGCCCGCTTGCGGGCCAGTTCCCCGTTGGCGGCATAGACCGAGGGTGCATTGGGCAGACCCGCCAGCACCGCGCATTCCGCATCGGTGAGTTCTGCGGTGGTCTTGCCGAAATAGCCTTCGGCCGCCTGCGCCACGCCGTACCACTGGTTCCCGAAATAGCTGCTGCCCGCATACATCTCAAAGATCTGCTGCTTGGAATAATAGTCTTCCAGATCCCGGGCGGCAAAGATCTCCGCCGCCTTCCGGGACATCCGCTTTTCCTGGGTGAAAAGCTCGTTCTTGGCCAGCTGCTGGGTCAGCGTACTGCCGCCCTCTGCCATGGAATGGGTCCGCAGGTCGGTCCACAGGGCCCGGACGATGGCCGCCGGGTCGATGCCGTGATGCTTCTCGAACCGGCTGTCCTCCACGGCGATCACCGCGTCGATATAGGTCTGGGGCAGCTGGTCGCAGGAGGCAAAGCCGGGGCGGGCGGCGATCTCATCGTACAGCCCGGTGATGGGCCGGGCAGCGATCGTTGTCCGGTACAGCTGCCATCCCTGTACGCCCAGAAGCCCGCCGATGACCACCAGCACAAAGATCGCTGCCGCCAGCAGCCAGGCTGCAAGGCGCTTCACAAAACGTCCCAGCATTGTTTCTCTTCCCCCTTTTTGTCTGTTATCCTACCCGATTTCACAGCGGAAAACAAGTCTCTTTTTGTGAACAAAAAAGCTGCGCCTGGAACAGCAGACGCAGCGCAGGACTCCGGTTTACCCCTCGGGGTGGTATCGCAGCAGCTTTTCGGCAAACACGCGGCTGAAGAACTGCACGAAGGGTCCGAGGCAGAACGCGCACACCAGGGTGCCGATCCCCACAAGGCCGCCCAGAAGCCAGCACAGCAGGGCGCAGACCGCATCCGTGAACACGCGGCACCCGAAATACGGGAAGGGCGTGTAGTCCCGCAGGCCCAGCGAGAGGTAATCATAGGGCGCAATGCCCAGGTCTGCCGTCTGATACAGGGAGACCCCCAGCGCCGTGACCGGCACGGCTAAAACCAGCCAGAGCAGCTGCACCGGCAGGCTCTCCGCCGGGCCGAAGGCCGCTGCGATGGGGTCATAGAACAGGGTGATGATATACCCCATGAAGATCCCATTGACGAAGGTGCCCAGCCCGATGTACTTGCGGCCGAAGGCGACCTCCAGCAAAAAGAACAGGATGTTGACGCTGAGGTTCACCAGCCCCAGCGACACCCCCAGCATCTCGGAGAGCCGCATGTTCAGGGCACTGATGGAGTCGTTGCCCAGATGGGACTGCTTGAACAGGGCAATGCCCAGTCCGATGATAAAGATGCCCACGATCATGCCCAGCACACGCCGGGTCGACGGTTTCTGTCGGACAGTGTTCATAACGGCCTCCTCAGATGTTCTTCGATTTTTGCCTTGTCCAGCCCCTCACCGATGACGATGAGGACCTGCTGCCCGGCGGGGATCGGCGCTGCCGTCAGCCCTTCGGCGGTGGCGTTCAGCTCTACCCAGCCGTCCGCATCTTCCACAAAGCCCTTGACCCGCAGCACCCGGCCGCAGGCATCGTCCGTAAAGAGGGACGGAATGTTGGCCCGCAGCTGCGCACAGGGCAGCCCGAGTTCCAGAAAATAGGCCGACCCGAAGGGCTTCTGCCCTGCAAAGCGGAGCTTTTCGCAGTCCGCCTGCCGGTGGCCGCAGCGGTCCAGCTCCGCCAGATCTGCATCGGTCAGCTGTGCCCAGTCCCGGGCAAAGAAATCCGCCTCTGTCAGAGCCCGGCTGCACCGGCAGGCTTCCAGCGCATGTTTCAGGTGCGCCGCGGCCCGCTCCTGCTGTTCCCGGCCAGCCAGCTGGCAGCGGGAGAGCAGGATCTTCCCGGCCGGAGCCGCTTCGGAGGCCAGGATGTAATCCGCCTGGGGCGAAAGGTCCTCCGGCAGCAGGGCATCCACCACCGCAAACACATTGCCCAGGGTGTACCACCGGTCCAGCGGGTCGTCCCGCAGCACATCGAAGAACTCGTCCACGTCAAAAATGCCGCTGGGCTCCACCACCACCCGGTCGAAGCCCCGCATGGCCATGGAGATGAGCTTGGTCCGCATCCGGCGCTGGTGGGTATCACAGTCGCAGCCGCCGCTGATGGTCTCGATCTCACAGTGTTCCCCCAGCAGGTCCTGCACCAGCATGGCGTCCACATTCACGGCACCGAAGTCGTTTTCCAGAATGCAGACATGGTGTCCCTGCCGCACAAGATAAGCCGCGTATTTCCGCAGGAACGTCGTCTTGCCCGCCCCCAGAAAGCCGGTGATGAGATCCACCTGTACCATCGTTTCCCTCCTGATGCGTTATGCGTGATTGAAGCCCTTGCCGAAGACCTCGGTGGTGCTCAGCATGGACATGAAGGCGTTGAGATGCTGTTTATGGATAAAGTCCTGCAGCTGATCTGCTTCTTTCCGGGTCAGGGTGGTGTAGATCATATAATGGGGCTTGTTCGTATAGGCACCGAAGCAGGGCGTATAGGTCGCACCCCGCGTCAGGGTCTTCATGACGAAGTCGCAGATGGGCTCCTTGTCATCGCAGATGATGAGGATGGCCTTGCACATCTTGATCTTTTCCAGCACCGCATCGATGACCAGCGATTTCACGGTCAGGCCCACGAAGGAGTACAGAGCCGTGTACAGGTCGAACACGAAGCAGGCGGCAATGACCATGAACAGGTCGGTGAGGAACAGCGCCGCGGCGATGCTGTGGATGTGGGTGTACTTTTCCACGATGAGGGCGATGATGTCCGTGCCGCCGGAGGAAGCACCCACGTTGAACAGCAGCGCCGAAGCGATGGCCGGCAGTGCGATGGCAAACAGCAGATCCAGCATGGGCTGGTCGCTCAGAGGGCCCCGCAGCGGACAGACCTTTTCCAGCACCATCAGCTCAATGGACATGACCAGGGTGGCATAGCCGGTGGTCATGGCAAACTTTTTTCCCAGAAAGATCAGGCCCACCGCCAGAAGGATCAGGTTGGCTGCCGACGAAAAGGCCGAAGCCGACAGCGGGGTCAGCTTGGCCGCCAGAGCTGCCGCACCGGTCACGCCGCCGAACACGAAGTTATTGGGAAATTTGAAGAAATACACACCCACCGACATGATGGAGATGCTCAGGGTGATCACCACATACTGACGGATGTATGCCGCCGCTTTCTCGCGCAGAGAAGGTTCCGCAATCGTTTCCATAGAATTTACCGTCCGTTCTTCCTTGTTCTGTTTCCGGGTCCGCAAAAACTGTACCGGAATCATTGTATCACGGAACGCCCCGGGGTCAAGGGGCAATCGCCGTCCGGACCTCAGCCGAACAGCTTTTTGGTGTTGTGCGTATAGACCGAAAGCACCAGCCCCACACAGATGTACAGCATCAGCACCGAGCTGCCGCCCGCCGAATAGAAGGGCAGGGTGACGCCGATGACGGGCAGGATGCGCAGGTTCATGCCCACATTGACCGCGATCTGGGCCATAAGGGCGCCCCCGATGCCGGCGCAGATGAAGGTACCCAGCAGATCCTCGCTGCGGGCACCGGTCAGGAAGGTCTTGATGACCAGCGCGAACAGCACACCCAGCACCACGCAGCAGCCTACAAAGCCCGTCGCGTTGCCGATCCAGCTGAGGATGAAGTCGTTGTGGGCGTTGGGGACGCTGTAATAGCTGCCGCCGAACAGTCCGTTGCCGAAGATGCCGCCGGAGCCCAGGGCGATCTCGCCCCGCTGCTGCTGGTAGATGATGTTCTTCCAGACCTCCTCGCTGGGGGCCCAGCCGGTCTTGTTGTCCGGATCGATCACCGCGAGGATGCGGTACCACTGGTAGCCCTTGCCGATCTTGTCGCTGAAGAAAGCGAAGGCAACCGCCATGGCCGCTGCCGCCGCCGAGACGGCCCCGATGATGTATTTCCAGCTCAGGCCCGCCGCGAACATCATACAGCAGCCGATGATCCCGTAGATGATGGCGGTGCCGTCATCGCCCTGAACGTGGATGATCAGGATGGGCACCAGCAGATGGAGCAGCAGCTTGCCCAGCTCCTTGGGCTCATTGATGCGGGTGCGCACATTGTTCAGGTGCATGGCAAAGGTCAGGATGAAACTGATCTTGGCCAGCTCTGTGGGCTGGAAGGTGAAGCCCCCCAGCTTGTACCAGGAGTAGTTGTCCGTGTCGCCCGCGTTGTAGCCGATGGTCAGCGGGCCGATGCTCACGTTCCGGATGAACAGGGTGGGCAGCACAAGGCCCCAGGTCAGCACCACGTGGACCGGCCAGACCTTCACAAGGCTCCGGTAATCGATGTTGGACAGCAGCACCGCAATGGCCAGCCCGATGGCGGCCGCACCGGCCTGCACCAGAGCCCGGCGGTAGTCGCCGATGCCGGTGATCTGGCCGGTGACCTCGTCCACCGCGAACCCATTGCCCTGCTTGGCTGCCCAGGAGGACAGGGCCGCCACGGCCATGGCACTGCTGAACACACACATCAGCAGGTAGATCTTATCAGTGCGCCTGAAATAGCGCCGAATGCTTTCCAAAGAAAACACCGCCTTTCTCTATCCGGAAGCGGCGGGGTGCCTGCCCCGATCCGCTGGTTTCCCATTTTATATGGTATAGTATACCGCACGGTGCGTTCCTGCGCAAGATTTCCCTCCCGTTTTCCACAAAACTTCTCATCCTGTGACAAGTCTGCAAAAACCGCCCCGCCAGCCTTGACAAAGCCTGCCGCACTCTCTAAAATGGAGACAGAGGGTCTGTTCTGTGACAGACTCCTTCCGGAGGAACTTCCAAGATGAAAAAAATCCATCATCGCTTTCTGTGTGCGCTCTGCGCACTTGCGGTCCTGATCTCCGCGCTGTTCCCGGTCTCCGTGCTGGCGGCGGAGGGCACCGACACGGCTGCCTCCGCCCCCCTCACCACCGAGGATGCCCGGGAGATGCAGCAGGCGGATGCCGCCGTGACTGCCCTGACCGACAGCGACACCTACGCGGATATGACCCGTTCCCAGCGGACGGATGCCGCCGTGGAGCAGCTGCAGCAGCTGGCGGAGCAGGGCCTTGTGGACCGGCGCTCCATCTATGTGGATGAAGCAAACGGCATGGTCAGCTTTTCCTACAGCTGCGGGGCCCTGGGCGGCATTCTGGTGGCCGACCTCGATGAAGAGAATGCAGCCCCCGCCGCATCCGACATGCCGGGGATCGACCTGCACGAGCTGTCCAACGCCCCCAAGGGGGATCTTGGCACGGCCATGATCTACTATGCCTTTGACAACACGGTCAACAGCTCCCGCTACCCGTATTACTCCTATATGAAGAGTTTCTGGACAGCCATGGGGCTCCGCACCCGTCTGGACACCTCGGTCACCATCTCCGACCTGCGCCGGATGGGCAATTATCAGCTGTGCATCCTCAGCGCCCACGGCTCCTACTACACCTACACCACCGGGCTGCTGTTCCGCAGGACCCGCACCGAGCCGGTGATCCTGCTGACGGAGGAATCCACCATGGCGCGGGACCTGTATTACAGTCTGGACCTGATGACCCACCGGGTCATCAAGATCAACGGCCTGTACTGCATCACCCCCGCCTTCTTCCGGGCGGCCTACCGGGGCGGACAGCTGAAGAACACCATCGTTCTCTCCGAGACCTGCGAGTTTTTGGGCGTGGACAGCAGCGTGGATACCTCCATGGCCGATGCCCTGCTGGTCGGCGGTGCCAAAGCGGTGGCCGGTTATGTCAACAATGTCTACACCGTTTACTCCCGCAGCATGCTCTGGGACACTGTGAACCGGCTGATCCTGGGGCAGACGCTGGAAGAAGCGGTCCAGCACGCGCAGGACACCTACGGCTCGGACGATCTGGTCTGGTACAACGCCCAGGGCGGCAGGCGCCCCCATGCGGCGGCGGCCTATCTCCGCCTCTTCGGCGATGCGGAGGTGCGTCTCATCGAGCCGGCAGAAACGGCCGCCGTGCAGCAGGCCGCATAAGCGTTGCACTTTTCCGTGATTTATATTATACTGGGGGATGGCAGAACATTCTGCCGTCCCCCTTTTTGTATTCTGATCGAGGTATCCTGTATTATGGCTGAATATATCACACATTCCCGCAAGGAGACCGTGGCGCTGGGCCGGAAGCTGGCCGCCGTGCTGCCGGACGGTGCGCTCATCGCATTCACCGGCGGGCTGGGCGCAGGCAAGACGGCTTTCTGCGAGGGTCTCGCCGAGGGGCTTGGCTGCACCGACCCGGTCAGCAGCCCCACCTTTGCCATCGTCAACTATTACCGGGGGCCCCGTCCGCTGGCCCATTTTGACCTCTACCGCATCTCCACCGAGAACGATCTGTGCGCGGCAGGGTTTTACGATTATCTGGATCAGGGTGCCATCGTGGCCGCAGAGTGGAGCGAGAACTTCGCCGACCTGCTGGCCCCGGAGCATCCCATCCAGATCCGGATCGAGCGGCTGGACGACACTACCCGCCGCATCACCATGGAGGGAATCAGCGTATGAACATCCTTGCCGTAGATACCGCCGGAAAGACGCTGGGGGTTGCCCTGCTTCAGGACGGCCGCCTGAAATACGAGTGCTATCTGGATGGCGGCATGACCCACAGCGAGACCCTGATGCCGCTGGTGGACCACTGCCTGAAGCTGTGCGGCCTGACCTGCGCCGACATCGACCTGTTCGGCGTCAATGCGGGCCCCGGCAGCTTTACCGGCCTGCGCATCGGACTGGCCGCCGTCAAGGGGCTGGCCTTCCCCCGCGAGACGCCCTGCGCCCCGGTCTCCACGCTGGAGGCTCTGGCCGCCGCCCACACCGGCAAGGGGACCGTCCTCTGCGCACTGGACGCCCGCCGCGCGCAGGTGTACAGCGCCGCCTTTGATCTGGGCACCCACACCCGGCTGATGGACGATGACGCCCGGGCCGTGGATGATCTGGCCCAATTTGTAGAAAATTGCAAAAAGCCCCTGTTTTTTGTTGGTGATGGCGCAGCTCTGTGCTATAATAAATACAGCAATGTCCCGGGGGTACTCAGCGTTCCCCCGGCCCTGCGGGGCGGCCGGGCCGCCGCCGTGGGACTGGTGGCCGGGCAGATGTGGGAGCGCGGCGAAGCCGTGCTGCCCGAAGCCCTGCTGCCGGATTATCACCGGCTGAGTCAGGCCGAGCGGGAGCGGGCCGAACGCCTTGCCGCCGAAGCCGCCGCCCGGCACACCGAAACGGAAAACGGAAAGGATTGAAAGATTTCATGGCAAAACCCATTGCACTTGCCGCCGACCACGGCGGTTACGAACTGAAAGAGGCCGTCAAGGCCCATCTGGATGAGCTGGGGCTGGAGTACATCGATTTCGGCACCCACAGCACCGCCAGCGTTGATTATCCCGACATGGCCCTGCCCGCCTGCGATGCCGTTGTCAGCGGCCAGTGCGACAAGGCTCTGCTGTTCTGCGGCACCGGTGTCGGCATCAGCATGGCCGCCAACAAGGTCAAGGGCATCCGTGCCTGCTGCTGCTCTGACAGCTTCAGCTGCGAGTATACCCGCCGCCACAACGACGCCAACGCCCTGTGCATGGGCGGCCGTGTGGTGGGCCCCGGCCTCGCCTGCCAGCTGGTGGACCTGTTCCTGAACACCCCCTTCGAGGGCGGCCGCCACGAAAAGCGGATCGCCAAGCTGATGGCCATTGAGCGGCGCTGAACCCGTTCTCAGGTACCCAATAGAAGCATTCTATTTACAATAAGGAGCGTGTGATTATGACCCCTATGATCGTTGAGCATCCCCTGCTGCAGCACAAGATCAGCCTGCTGCGCAACAAGCAGACCGGCACCAAGGAATTCCGTGACCTGGTCGGCGAGATTGCTACCCTGCTGTGCTACGAGGCCACCCGTGACCTGCCGCTGGAGGAAGTCGAGATCGAGACCCCCATCACCATGGCAAAGACCAAGGTCCTGGCCGGCCGCAAGCTGGCTCTGGTGCCCATCCTCCGTGCCGGCATGGGCATGCTGGACGGCATGCTGACCCTGCTGCCTGCCGCAAAGGTCGGCTTCATCGGCCTGTACCGCGACGAGGAGACCCTGCTGCCCGTGGAGTACTTCTGCAAGCTGCCCCAGGATATCGCCGAGCGCGATGTTCTGGTGCTGGACCCCATGCTGGCCACCGGCGGCAGCGCCATTGACGCCATCACCCAGATCAAGAAGCACGGCGCAAAGCGGATCAAGTTCATTGGTCTGATCGGTGCTCCGGAAGGCATTGAGGCTCTGCACAAGGCACATCCCGATGTGGATATCTATCTGGCCGCCAAGGATGATCACCTGAACGAGAACGGCTACATCGTCCCCGGTCTGGGCGATGCCGGCGACCGCATCTACGGCACCAAGTAAATTCTGCGCAAACAAAAATTCCAGCGCTGGCTCTCAGCGCTGGAATTTTTTTATCCGATCTTACCGGCCGCGGCCGCCGCCTCCGCCATGGAAGGAACCGCCGCCTGCGTGGAAGCCGCCGCCTCCACCGCCGCCGCGGAACGAGCCGCCCCCGAAGCTGCCGCCGGAGCGTCCTCCGCCCATACCGCCAAAGGAACCGCCGCCAAAACTGCCCGGTCCGCCGAAGCCGCCGCCGCGGGGAGGACGGGGAGACCGGGGACCTCCGCCCCGGGGCGGACGGGGACCGCGCGGGCCGCCGCCGAAACCGTCATAAGGACCGCCGGGTCCGCGGGGACCACGGGGCGGCCGGGGGCCGCGGCGATGCCGCCAGCCGAACCAGCCAAAGGGGCCCCAGTACCAGCCGAAGCCGTGGCCGATGGGCGCGATGAAGATAAAGAACAACGCGAAGATCACGATGGCATATGCCACGATCGTCAGCAGCGCACTGGCAAGAGTTTCCAGCGCAGAGGCCGGTTTCTCTGCCGGATCGTTATAAGCATCGCCCGTATGACTCCCTGTATTTCCTGTATTGCCCGGGACCGTGCCGCCGGTCGAGCCGCTGCTCAGGGTCACGCCGTAAACATCTGCAATGGTGCTGGCCACATTGTTGGCGCAGGTGAACACTGCCGCATCGTAATCGCCTGCGGCAAACTCGTCCTCCATGGTCTGGGCAAGGGCACTGGCCTGTTTTTCCAGCGTGGTGTTCCGGAACCCGTCACCGGTGGCAAGATAGTAATCGCCGTCCGCATACTGCTGGGACTGCATCACCAGCAGGATCAGGACGCCGTTGTTCTCGCTGGAGCTGCCCAGCCCCCAGGCATTGGCGGCCTGCGTGGCATATTCCTCGGTGGATACACTGCCCGTATAATCTACGGTCAGGACACCGATCTGGGCTCCCTTGCACTGCTGGTCCAGCTGATCGTTCAGGGTCTCGAGTTTTTCCTTTGTGGTACTGCTCAGGACCCCGGCATCGTCCACCACGCACTGGCCTTCGGGCAGGTCCGGCAGCTGCGCTTTGGCGGCTGCGAAGGAAGCCGGTGCCAGCGCCGTCAGGCTGACCATCAGGACCACGAACAGTGCGCAGACGCGCACGGCAAATCGTTTCATCGTTTTCATGCGAAAGGTTCCACCTCCCGGACACCGAACAGGCCGCCCAGCACATTGGCCGGGAAGCCGCCCACTTCATTCTGATAATCATACACGGCCTGATTGTAGCTCAGGTTCCCGATGATGGTATCTGCGCTGTTGAACTGGCCGTACTGGCCCTGTACCGCGCCCATCTTCATGGGGTCGGCGGCCTGCTCCTGCAGCTTGGCATAGAGCTGGTCGATGGCGGCCCCCAGTGCCTCGTTGTCCTCATAGAGGACGTGCATCCGGGTCTTTCCCGCGTTGAGCCCGTTCAGGTCGTTGTTGAACACCGTCAGCGCATCCTGCGCCGCCAGGACCTCGGCATTGTCTGCCCCCAGCGTGTTGCTGCCGGTGGTGATGACATTGGCCGCCGTATTGGCCCGGGTGGTCAGCTCCTCGCTGAGGGTGTAGCCGTTGTCGGCAGCGACCCCGACGGTATACCACTGCCGGGCCTCGTTGTACTTACCCCGCAGTTTGGCACCGCCGAAGCCCACGAAGGCCGCCAGCATCACCGCGATGCTCAGCACAAGGGCCATCCCCTTCTGTGCCGGCGCCGGGGGAAGCTTTTCTTCCAGCGCCGCCAGCTTCTTCTGCAGGGGCGTCAGGCGCACCGCTTCGGCCTCGGGGCGTTCCGTCTCCCGGTAACTGGTGTTGTCAAACCCGCCGGGGTTTGCATTCTGTTTCGGGTTAAAATCAGCGTTTGCCATTTCAGCTCCGGATCTCCATCATTTTCTGTTTGAGTTCGTCCTCGATGCGGGTCAGCTCCTGCTCGGCCGCCGCCCGCTTTGCGCGGCCCTCGTTCTGGATCTTGTTCAGCTCGTCGAGGGTCTCGATCAGGCTCTTGTTGGTCTGCTGCAGGGTCTCGATGTCCACCACGCCGCGCTGGCTCTCCTTGGCGGT
>CAKSZU010000028.1 GCA_934526125.1 uncultured Faecalibacterium sp.
CGGCACTCCTTCTTGCCGTCGGTCAGGAAGGAGATCAGGCCCAGCAGGTCGTAGCTGGCGGTGATCAGGTTGTCCAGACCGCTGGCCTCGATGCCCATTTCGGCCAGGAACTCCTTCTTCTCCTCGGGGGAGTAGTCGGCGATGTCCTCTTCGGTCTTGGCGCAGATGGGAATGTAGCGGGCACCCTCTTCCTTGGCGCGGGCGGCCACCAGCGGGACGTACTTGTTGTTCTCGATGCCCTCCATCAGGTCATCCTCGCCCACATTGCAGGCGTACAGGACGGGCTTGGCGCTCAGCAGGCCCATCTCGTGCAGGACGGTCATCTGCTCGGCGTCGTTCTCGTCAAAATCAAAGCTGCGGGCGGGCTTGCCGGCGCTCAGGTGGTCGGCCAGCTGCTGCAGCCAGGCGGCCTCGGCGGCAGCACCCTTGTTGTTGCCGCTCTTGGCAGCCTTGGCCATCCGGCCGGCGCGGTTCTGCACCACTTCCAGATCCGAGAGGATCAGCTCATAGTCGATGGCGTCGATGTCGGAGATGGGATCCACGGCCTCGGCCTTGGTCACATCCTCCACCACATGGATGATGTTGTCGTCGTCAAAGCAGCGGACCACATGCACGATGGCGTCGCACTCCCGGATGTGGCCCAGGAATTTGTTGCCCAGGCCGGCACCCTGGCTGGCACCCTTGACCAGACCGGCGATGTCCACGAACTCCACGATGGCAGGGGTCTTTTTGTTGGTCTGCCACACCTCGGCCAGCTTGTCCAGCCGCTTGTCCGGCACGGCCACGATGCCGCTGTTGGGTTCGATGGTGCAGAAAGGATAGTTGGCAGCCTCCGCATTCTTGGTGGAGGTGATGGCGTTGAACAGAGTGGACTTGCCCACGTTGGGCAGGCCGACGATACCGAGTTTCATATAAAATACGCTCCTTACACGTTTTCTGATCCGTAGCTGCCCGGAAAACGGGCATAACAATACATTTATCATTATACGCAAAGCGAAGCAAGAGTGCAAGGGTTCTGGAGAAAGAGTTGGAAGCGGAAGGTTCAGAGAAAGACAAAGTGTGAAAAAATCATACAAAACCTTCTTTATTTTGTCATAACTGTTCCGTATAATAAAGAATAGGAGTCTGTTGGATACACTGCTCCCGGCGATGGCTGAGGAGATTTGATTTTCGGAACCTTTACGGAGGAGGAACACTCATGGCAAACGAAAAGATCCTTGTCGTGGATGACGACACCAATATCTGCGAGCTGCTGCGGCTCTATCTGACCAAGGAAGGCTATCAGGTCACCACCGCGAACGATGGCGAAGAGGGCCTGGAAAAGTTCAATCAGGTCAAGCCCGACATGGTGCTGCTGGACGTGATGATGCCCCGGATGGACGGTCTGGAAGTCTGCCGCCGCATCCGCAAGGCAGGCAACACCCCGGTGATGATGCTGACAGCCAAGGGCGAGACCTTTGACAAGGTGCTGGGCCTGGAGCTGGGCGCGGATGATTACATGGTCAAGCCCTTTGACACCAAGGAGGTCGTGGCCCGCATCAAGGCGGTGCTGCGCCGCTGCACCAATACCTCGGCCCAGACTGAGAACACGGAGGGCGTCATCGAGTTCGACAACCTGCGGCTGGACATGAACAGCTACGAGCTGCGGGTCAAGGGCAAGGTGGTGGAGGCTCCCCCCAAGGAGCTGGAGCTGCTGAACTGCCTGGCCTCCCACCCGAACCGGGTCTACACCCGGGACCAGCTGCTGGACGAGGTCTGGGGCTTCGAGTACTACGGCGACAGCCGTACCATTGATGTCCACGTCAAGCGTCTGCGCGAGAAGCTGGCCGGAGCATCCGACAAGTGGGAACTCAAGACCGTGTGGGGCGTGGGCTATAAATTCGAGGTGCGTCAGTAATGCGCAAAAGTATTCCGGTCACCTTCTTTTCCATGGTGGCCACCCTGCTGGTATTGGGCACGGCGGTGCTGGGCTGTTCCGAGTGGCTGCAGTTCAGCCGGTATTTTGCGCAGGAGCGGTACGATGCGCTGGACAGCGTGGCCGAGGTGACCCAGCGGGCTGCGGATTATGTGGTGCAGCAGGCGGCTCTGCCCAAAGGGGCCGAGCTGGACGCCCTGAGTACCAAACTGGAGATCATCGGGGAGAGTGCCGAGGTGTATCTCTTCTTCACCGATGACGATGGAAAGATCCTCATTGCCTCCAGCCCCGAGATGCTGGCGGTGGACACCGTTCCGGCAGAGCTGACGGATAAGGTGCCGGAGGAGAAACCCTATCACCTGCTCAGCACACTGGACGGTGTGCTGACCGAAAAGAGCTATGTCTCGGTGCGCAGGATGCAGGATGCGGCAGGGCACGGCAGCGGCTACCTGTTCCTGTGCTCGTCCGGTGCGCGCCTGACCGATTTCAAGGAGGAGTTCTGGTCGAACTTCTTCTTCTCGGCCTGCGTCATGCTGCTCTGCGCCAGTGTGCTGACCACCTTCCTGATGCGGAAGCTGACGGACCCGCTGCAGAAGATCACCGATGCAGCCCAGCGGTTCGGCGGGGGAGACCTGTCGGTCCGCGTGGAGGGCGTGGAAGGTGAAGGCGAAGTGGCGGATCTGGCCCGCACCTTCAACCGGATGGCGGACAACATCCAGTCCAACGATACCTCCCGCGGGCAGTTCATGGGCAACATCGCCCACGAGCTGCGCACTCCCATGACCACCATCAAGGGCTTCATCGACGGCATCCTGGACGGCACCATCCCGCCGGAGATGCAGAACCATTACCTGCAGCTGGTCAGCGAGGAGACCGGCCGTCTGGCCCGCCTGATCCAGAATATGCTGGATCTGTCCAAGCTGGAAAGCGGGGAGTATCAGGTCAACGCCCGGATGTTCAACATCTGGGAGACCCTGACCGGCGTGGCCCTCTCGGCAGAGCAGCGGATCAACGACGGCATGATCGAGATCGACGGCCTGACCATGGATGAGAAAGTCCTGGTCTACGCGGACCCCGACCTGATCCATCAGGTGGCCTACAACATCCTCGACAACGCCATCAAGTTCACCCCGGCCGGCGGGACCATCCGCTTCGGGGTCGAAAAGCTGGGCCCGGAGGTGGAGATCTCCATCTGGAACTCCGGGCAGGGCATCAGCCCGGAGGCGCTGCCCTATGTGTTCCAGCGGTTCTACAAAGAGGACAAGTCCCGGGGCCTCCATGCCCGGGGCGCGGGCCTCGGCCTGAACATCTGCAAGGTGCTGGTGAATCTGTCCGGCGGTCAGATCCGGGTGGAGAGCCAGCAGGGCGAGTGGTGCCGCTTTGTCTTTACGCTGCCCGCCACCCCGCCCAACCCCGGCGGCATGAAGCGCCTGCCGGACGAATCCGGGCGGCCCGTGCCGGTGGAAGAACCTGCCAGCATGAAGCCGGTCAACTGAATCTGCGGCCAGACTGTCCCCCTGCGGCGGGTGGGACGGCCTGGTCTTTTTTGGTTGGAACGGGGCTTCCGGGGCGCACACACGGCCGGGTTTGCGACTTTTCCGTGAAAAACACGGCGGTGGGTTTGATTTTTTGCCTGTTTTCATGTAAACTATATCTATCCATGCCTGCCCGCTGCATTGCCCGGAAAACCGGCCCGGCGGGATGACGCATGGCGAAATCTTTCTGAAAAATAACGGAGAGTACAAACAACAATGACGATCATAAGTCCTTCGATCCTTTCGGCTGATTTCATGCAGCTGGGGGCAGACTGCCGCATGGTGCTGGATGCCGGTGCGCAGATGCTGCATTACGATGTGATGGACGGCCACTTTGTGCCCAACATCAGCTTTGGCGTCCCGGTGCTGAAAAGCCTGCACAAGGGGATGCCCGCCGCCTTCTACGATGTCCACCTGATGATCAGCCACCCGCTGCAGTATGCGGAGCCCTTCATCAAGGCGGGTGCCAGCCTGTACAACTTCCACCTCGAGTGCGAGGATGACATCCAGCAGACCATCGACGCCGTGAAGGCGCTGGGCTGCAAGGTGGGCCTGACCATCAAGCCGGGCACCTCCCCCGAGGCGCTGGTGCCGTATCTGGACCAGCTGGACCTGGTGCTGGTCATGAGCGTGGAGCCGGGCTTCGGCGGCCAGAAGTTCATGCCCTCGGCGCTGGAGAAGCTGCGCTGGCTCCAGGCAGAGCGGGCAAAGCGGAGCGGCCGGTTCCTGCTGGAAGTGGACGGCGGCGTGGATGACACCACAGCCCCCCTCTGCGTAGAAGCCGGGGCCGATATCCTGGTGGCGGGCAGCGCCGTCTTCGGCGCGGCAGACCCGGCCGCGGCCGTGCGCCGTCTGGCGGCCCTTTGAGAGGTGCCCTGCCATGGATGAAAAGCTGATCCAAAAACAGGAACAGGAGCTGGAGCGGACGGGCCGATACTACCGGCACCTCTGCTTTATGGCCATCCCGCTGCTCTGCATGTCCTGCTTCCTCTACGGCCTGCGGCCGCTGCTGCTCTGCGGCGCGGCTCTGCTGACGGGCAACCTGTGCGACCGCCTGGTCTCGCTGCTCCGCCATCGGGTGTATCAGGCCGACGACTTTTCCAACGAGAGCTTTGCCCTTGTCATTGCCCTGCTGATGCCGGCGACCGTGGACTGGTATGTCCTCATCGCCGCCGTGCTGGCCGGTGTCCTCATCGGCAAGGAAGTGTTCGGCGGCTACGGCAGCTATCCCTTCAACCCCGCCGCCGTGGGCTATGCGGTGGCGGCGGTGTCCTGGCCGGAGCAGGTGTTCCGGTATCCCCAGCCCTACACCGGGATCCCCCTGTGGGATGCCTCCGGGGTGCCGGTGTCCGACACCATTTCCGAGACCCTGCGCAGCGGCGGCTCCCTGAACATCAGTGCGCTGTCGCTGGGGCTGGGCGAGTATGCTGCCCCCATGGGCACCGGCGCAGCCCTGATCATCCTGGCCTGCGGGCTGTTCCTCTGGATGCAGAAGGATATCCGGCTCAGCGCCGCAGTGAGCTTTCTGGCCACCAGCGCGCTGATCGCCTTCCTCTGGCCCCGTCAGGTGGGCGTGGACGGCATTGACCTGCTGCTCCGCCTGCAGTGTGTGCGGGACGAGCTGCTGACCGGTGCCATGCTGTTCAGCGCCGTGTTCCTGCTCAACGAGCCCTATACCTGCGCCCATCACCGGCTGGGCCGCATTCTCTACGGGGTGCTGGTGGGTGCGTTCACCATGGGTTTTCGGTATTTCGGCGTCTATGAGACGGGCGTCTGCTTTGCGCTGCTCACCGTCAACAGCATCTCCGGCTGGATGGACCGCACCGAGAGCCGCCTGTATCAGCTGATGTACCGCCGTGCGGCCGGAAAGGAGGGGGCAGAATGAAGCGTGTCGTTGCAGAAATGATCGAGCGCGACCCCGAGCGGTTCGCGCATCACGACCGTGTGTTCAAGAACAACCCCGTGGTCATGCAGGGCATGGGGCTGGCTCCGCTGGTGGTCCTGGCCACCACGGGCCGCAATGCCCTGATGCTGGCGGTGGCCGTGGCGCTGCTGCTGACGCCCTCCCGGGTGCTGGCCTGCCTGCTGAGCCGCCTGTTCCCTTTGCGGGACGAGCAGCCTGCCCCGGAAGAGCTGGAAAAGAAGCTGCTGCCCCGGGCGCTGGTGTACAGCGGCAGTGCCGCGGTGGTGTACCTCGCGGCCTATCCCATCCTGAACGCCATCTTCGGTACCGATCTGCTGACGCTGGGCATCTACCTGCCCCTGCTGATCGTGGAGCCGCTGCTGACCTACCGCTTCGGCCGCGTGCAGGAGTCGGTACACAAGGCCGTCTCTAAGGGTCTGCGGATCACGGTGGGCTACGCCCTGATCCTGCTGATCCTGGGCTGCCTGCGGGAGTGGCTGGCCCTGGGCTCGGTGTTCGGGGTGCAGCTGGGCCGTCCGGTCCTGCCCATGGCCGGGATGCCGGCCGGCGGCTTCATCGTGCTGGGCGTAGTGTGCGCCGTGTGGCGCGCCCTGGCCCGGAAACAGAAAGAGTACCTGAAGACCGAGGCGCGCGGCACGCTGGCTGCGTACCCCAAAAAGGAGGCGCGTGACCGGTGAGTGAAGTGATGAATGTGGTGGGCGTGGCCTTCAGCTACGCCGTGCTGGCGCTTTTTGCCCAGAACGCCATCTTTACCCGCGGCCTGGGTGTGTCGCGCCTGATCCAGCTGGTGGGGGACGAGCGCACCAGCAGCTGGTGGTTTGCCCTGATGCTCTGCGTCACCCAGGTGCTGGTGGCACCGCTGGCGTTCTATGCCGGCAGCTTCATTGTCGGCCTGTCCAACCGGGCGCAGCTCCGTCCGCTGGCCTATCTGGCCTGTGTGGCGCTGGTCTGCCTGTTCGAGCATCTGATCCTGCGGGCGGTCAAAGGCCCCCGCAGCGGCCTGCTGATCCGCATCCTGCCTCTTGCCGCCGTCAACAGCGGTGTGCTGGGCACGGTGCTGGTGGAGCGCACCCAGAGCTTTACGCTGGCACAGTCCATCGGCTTTGGTCTGGGCAGCGGCCTGGGCTACCTGCTGGCCGTGGTACTGGTGACGGAGGCGTGCAACCGCCTGCGCAGCCGGGCCATCCCCGAGGCATTCCGCGGCCTGCCCATCACCCTGATCTACATCGGTGTGCTGGCGCTGGCCATCTACGGCTTTACCGGCCATTCCGTGATCCTGTAATGGACCCCAAGGAGGGGAGTTGAACTATGGCAAGATATCCCAAACGCCAGAAAGTCAAACGCTACCGGCGCAGTTTTTACAGCCGGGAAATGCGGCTGAAAAAGGGCATCGGTATTGCCGTGCTGGTGGTGGCGGTGCTGGCGGCTGCATGGGTGGCGGCCCCCCATGTGCTGGACTGGGCCACCCATACCTGGTACACGGTGGTGCGCGACAAGGACCTCTCGGCTTCTTCCGCGGCCGACAGCAGCGCTTCCTCTGCGGCCCAGAGCGCGGCCGCCTACAGCGGGCCTGCGGCATCCTCGGAGCCGGAACAGCCGGCAGAGCCTGCCGTGAAGGGCACCGAGATCGTGGAGGGCAGCTGGGCCGGCGTGGATGTCTCCGCCCTGACCGATGAAGCCGCCATCCGCACGGCAGCCCAGCAGCTGAAGGCGCAGGGCGCGGCCTACGGTGTCGTGACCCTGAAGGACACCGACGGACTGGTGTATTACGCTTCCCGGACGGCAGTGGGCGCGGCCAATGCAGCTCCCACCCTCATCGACCCGGCGCTGGTGGCCTCCATCTTCAAGGAGGAGGGCATCATCCCGGTGGCAGAGCTGGCCGCCTTCCGCGACCCCGCCGGAGCCCGCGCCGACCATGCCCTGGCCATCCGGTACAAGAATCAGGAATACCTCTGGCTGGACAACAAGGCTTCGGCAGGGGGCAGCCCCTGGCTGAACCCCTATGCGGCGGAAACCGTGCAGTATATCGGGGACCTCATCGCAGAGCTGCAGCAGGACGGCTTTGAGCAGGTGCTGCTGGAGAACGTGCAGTTCCCCTCCTCCACCAGCTCCAAGCAGGACTACGGCACCACCGGCGGAGTGGACCGCGCCGGGCAGCTGGCGGCGGACATCACCGCATGGCAGACCCGCTTCGGGGATACGGTGACCCTCTGGTACGGCTATACGCTGGCCGAGGTCACCGGCACTTCCACCACGCTGGGGGCACCGGCACCGCAGCTGGGCGTGAAGAACCTTCTGGTAAAGGTCCCGGCATCGTCCACGCTGGACGGGACGGCCCGGGAGGAACTGACCCTCAGCCTGACCGAGGCCGGGGTGGAGCATATCGTCATCCGGGACAATGCAGCCGGTTACTTTGAGTGAACCGGCACGAACCTGTGCTTTTCTTTCAATGTGAGAGAGTGAGGAATGTGATATGAACAAAACATCGTGCTTTTCTCCGGCGCACATCCTTCTGCCTGCGGAGCAGATCCCGGTGGAGCAGTGGGGCTGTGTGGCCTGCGACCAGTTCACCAGCGACCGCACTTACTGGGAGAAGGCCGCGCAGGCAGCCGCAGGCGGCCCCAGTGCGCTGAACCTGATCCTGCCGGAAGTCTGTCTGGAGGACGGGGACGTGTCCGGGAAGGTGGAGACGATCCACCGGACCATGGACGAGTACGCCCGCAGCGTCCTGACCCGGGCGGTGGACGGCTTTGTCTATGTGGAGCGCACCGAGCAGAGCGGCCGGGTGCGGCAGGGCCTTGTGGGCCGGATCGATCTGGAGGCATACAGCTATGCCGAGGGCGCAAAGCCCGCCATCCGCCCCAGCGAGCATACGGTGGAGAGCCGCATCCCGCCCCGGATGGCCGTGCGCCGCGGGGCCACGCTGGAGACCCCCCATGTGATGATGCTGGCCGATGACCCGGACTGCACCCTCATCGAGCCCATCGGGGCACAGAAGGACCGTCTGCGGAAGGTCTACGAGGGCGACCTGATGCTGGGCGGCGGCCATATCGCAGGCTGGGCGGTGGAAGACCCCGCCCTGCTGGAGCAGATCGACCGGGCCGTGACTGCCCTGGGCAGTCAGGAGGCCTTTGACGCAAAATACCCCGAGGCCAAGGGCCAGCCGCCCCTGACCCTCGCTGTGGGCGACGGCAATCACTCCCTGGCCTCCGCAAAGGCCTGCTGGGAGGAGCTGAAAAAGACCCTGACCCCGGAGCAGCAGCTGACCCATCCGGCCCGCTGGTGCCTGGCGGAGGTGTGCAACGTCCATTCGCCCGCCATTGAGATCGAGCCCATCCACCGGGTCCTCTTCAACGTGGACTGCGGTGCCGTCCTGCTGGCCCTGATCGCGTGGAGCGATTCCAACGCCGCCGGGATCTGCTTTGGCGACGCAAAACAGCAGTCCTTTACGCTGGCCGGGCCTCATGTGGCCAATGTACTCAGCTTTGAACATCCCGTTGCCCCCCTGACGGTGGGTACTATCGATGCTTTCATCGAATATTTCATGGCCCGCCACATTGAGGCCCGGGTGGATTATATCCACGACGAGCCGGCGGTCCGCGCCCTCTGCAAGCAGGGCGGTGTGGCCTTCCTGATGCCGCCCTTTGCCAAGAGCGACCTGTTCAAGGGGGTCGTCATGGGCGGTGTGCTGCCCCGCAAGACCTTCAGCATGGGCCACGCGGAAGAAAAGCGCTATTACTTTGAATGCAGAAAAATTGTAGGAGAATCATGACTTTTAACGAACTGAATCTGTCCGGGCCTGTGCTGCGCGCTGTGGCGCAGGCCGGCTACGAAGCCCCCTCGCCCATTCAGGCATCGGCCATCCCGCCGGTGCTGGCCGGGAGGGACTTGATGGGCTGCGCCCAGACGGGCACCGGCAAGACGGCTGCTTTTGCGCTGCCCATGCTGGACCGCCTGACCGCCAGCGCCCCCCGGAAGAAAGGGGCCATCCGCGCTTTGATCCTGACCCCCACCCGGGAGCTGGCCCTGCAGATCGGCCAGAGCTTTGAGGACTACGGCAAGTACCTGACCCTGCGCAGCACCGTCATTTTCGGCGGCGTGGGGCAGGCCCCCCAGGTGGAAGCCCTGAAGAAGGGCGTGGATATCCTGATCGCCTGCCCGGGCCGCCTGAACGATCTGGTGGGGCAGGGCTTCATCGACCTGTCCAACGTTGAGATCTTTGTCCTGGACGAGGCCGACCGGATGCTGGACATGGGCTTTGTCCACGATGTGAAAAAGGTGATCGCCAAGCTGCCGAAGCAGCGCCAGAACCTGATGTTCAGCGCCACCATGCCCAAAGAGATCGAGCAGCTGGCCGCAGGCATCCTCCACGACCCTGCCTTTGTGAAGGTGGACCCGGTGTCCAGCACCGTGGACCGCATCCAGCAGAGCCTGTATTTTGTGGAGAAGGGCAACAAGAAACTCCTGCTGCCCTGGCTCATCAAGAATCTGAAGCCGGAAGTGGTGAACGCGCTGGTATTCAGCCGCACCAAGCACGGCGCCGACAAGATCGCCCGGGACCTGAACAAGCAGGGCATCCCGGCGGCAGCCATCCACGGCAATAAGAGCCAGACCGCCCGCGTCACCGCCCTGGAAGATTTCAAGGCGGGCAAGACCCGGGTGCTGGTGGCCACCGATATCGCAGCCCGCGGCATCGACATCAGCGAGCTGTCCCATGTCTTCAACTACGACCTGCCCGAGGTGCCGGAAACTTACGTCCACCGCATCGGGCGGACGGCCCGCGCCGGTGCCGACGGCACCGCCATCAGCTTCTGCGCCCCGGAGGAAAAAGAATATCTGGCCGGGATCGAAAAGCTGAACCGCCGCCAGATCCCCGTGGTGTCCGGCCACCCGTGGGACGGTGTGCCCGCCCCCGTCAAGGCCGAGCCCCCTGTCCGGGGACGCAAGCCCAAGGAACCTGCCGAAAAGCAGGAACCGGCAGCAAAGCCTGCCCGGCCGGAGAAACCGGCCAGAGCTGCAAAGGCAGCTGCCCCCAAACCGGAAAAAACGGCCGCAAAGCAGCCGAAACCCATAAAAACCGAACCGAAAGAGGAATCACCCATGGAGGAAAACCAGAAGCGTATCCCCGGCGGGCGCAATGAAAACCGCCGTTCCAATAACAACCGTCCCCGCCGCGAGGGCGGTGCCCAGCCCCAGAACCGCGGCAGCAATGCACAGCCCCGGTTTGACCCGCACTTTGTGAGCGCACCGGAGGCCACCCCCCTGCGCCCTGCCAAAAAGACCCCCGCCGCCCAGCCCGCCGAGAAGCAGGCTGCCCCGGCCCAGAACCCCCAGAACAACCAGCATCGGCAGAACAACAATGCCCGCACCGAGCGGGGAGAGCAGCGGAACGAGCGCTCTGCCCGGAACAACAGCCGTCCCGCCCAGAACAATCCGGGACAGCAGAGCGGCCGCGGCAATCGGAACGCCGCCCCGCAGAACAACGGCGGCAGCCGCCCGTCCCGCCCCGCAAAGAGCGAGGCTTCCCGCGGGCGGGGCCGCGGCAGCAATGCCGCCCCGGCCCGGGACGAGGACCCGGGTCTGGTGCTCATCAGCCGCCGCCCGCCGCAGCAGAAGTTCACCAGCTTTGAGGAATATATGACCGCCCACGGCGGTGCCACCGCCCCCATTGAGGACCACAGCGATGAGATCTGAGCAGAGCTTTGCACCGTGGCAGTGCCCCCTGTGCGGGGCACCGCTGACCGGGGACACGGCCCTGAAGTGTGCGAAGAACCACAGCTTTGACCGGGCAAAAGAGGGCTACTGGCATCTGCTGCCCGTCCAGAGCATGCGCACCAAAGCCCCCGGCGACAGCCGGGAGATGGTGGAGGCCCGCCGGGCTTTCCTGAATGCCGGGTACTACGGCATCTTCGGGCAGGCCATGGGGGAGCTTTGCCGGGAGTACGGCGTCCCCGCCGCCCCGTCCGCGCCCCTGCATCTGCTGGATGCAGGCTGCGGCGAGGGCTGGTATGACCGGTGCATCGCGCAGGCCTTTGCCGAAGCGGGCCGGAAAGTGCAGCTGGCGGGGTTCGACATTGCAAAACCGGCGGTCCGGCTGGCCGCAAAGGCCCTGCCCACAGCCCGGTATGCGGTGGCGTCCAGCTTTGCCCAGCCCATCCGCACCGGCTGGGCCGACCTGTTGGTCAACTGCTTCTCGCCCTTTGCGCGGGAGGAGTTCCTGCGGGTGCTGCGCCCGGGCGGACGGATGATCTATGTGGTGCCCGGGGCAGAACATCTTTTCCAGATGAAGGCTGTCCTCTACGAGACACCCTACAAAAACCCGGTGCAGGAGGTGGCCTATGAGGGCTTCCGCCCCATCGGGCAGCGGGAGGTCTGCGGCGGCATCACCGTGCCGCAGGAGCAGCTGGAAGCCCTGTTTGCCATGACACCCTACTACTGGAAGACCCCGCGGGGCGGCGCAGAACGCCTTGCCGCCCTGCCGGAGCTGACCACCGATATTTCGTTCCGGTTCCTGGTGTTCGAAAAAGAATAAAGACCCGAAAACTTCATCATAAAACACCACAGCCCCATCTGCCGGGAACGGCGGACGGGGCTGTGGTGCTGTATGTCAGGATAGAGGGGTATGCTTATTTCGTTTTGTCCTTGGGCAGCAGGTTGGCGCGCTCCAGAGCCGGGCGCAGAGCCAGGTACAGGATGACCACACAGACCGTGGAGGCTACGCTGTTGACGAAGGTGACGCCGCCGGCGATCTTGGTCAGGGCCTGGGCAACCGTGTACTCCTGACCGAAGATGTAGACATTGCGGAAGTAGCCGAGGAACGGGTCGGTAAAGACGTTCAGCAGCAGGCCGGAACCGGCAGCCACGATGACCTTGACCAGATAACCGGCGCTGTGGCGGTCCAGCTGGCGCAGCTTGAAGACCTTGTGGGCCACGGCACCGCAGGTGATGCCGATGATGAACTTCAGCACGAAGGTGGTGATGGCGTAGCCCGGGTCACCGGCCAGGATGTCGGCCAGGGCCAGACCGATGGCACCGGCCAGACCGCCGGAGACGCCGTCCAGCAGCAGGGCGGTCAGGGCGGTGAAGGTGTTGCCCAGATGGAACGAGGAGCCGCCGTAGAACGGCACCCGGAAGAACAGGTAAGCCACGAGGCTCAGAGCAGCCATGACGCCGGTCAGGGCCAGCTCCTTGGTGGTAAAGGTGCGCTTGTACAGCACGCTGCCGATCACGATGGCGATGACCACCACGGCCAGCAGAAGCCACATTGCAGTTGTAGACATGATTTTTCCCTCCAATTTTCACAAATACCCATCAAACCGATTGACTTTTTCCTGTCTGGCGGGTATGCTCCTATTATACGCAGAACTGGCACCATGAAAATACCCAGAATAAAGTTTTTTTATGGGGTCAGTTTGGAGGAACGCTCAAAAAGAGGAGGGACTTTATGTTTCATCTGACAACAGCGCTGGACGCGGCCAGTGCGGTGCCCCTGTATGAACAGCTCTATAAAAGCCTTGCGGCGGAGATGCGCAGCGGGGCCATCGCCGCAGGCACCCGGATGCCCGGCAAGCGGCGGCTGGCGGCGGAGCTTTCGGTCTCCGTCAACACGGTGGATGCCGCCTACCAGATGCTGGCGGCGGAGGGCTATCTGGAGTCCCGGGAGCGCAGCGGCTTCTATGTGCAGGAGTATCTTGCCCTGCCTGTCCGGCCCGAGGGGGTGCTGCTGCCGCCCCCGGCAGCCGCACCGGACCCCGGAGCCGCCGAGCCGCCGGTGCGGTTCGACCTGTCCACCCGGGGGGTGGACCCGGGGCTGTTCCCCTTCCGCACCTGGGCCCGGCTGCAGAAGGAACTGCTCTATTCCTCACCCCAGCTGCTGACCCATGGGGATGCGCAGGGGGACCCGGAGCTGCGGCAGGCGCTGGCAGATTATCTGGAAGAATACCGGGGCGTGCGCTGCAGCGCCGAGCAGGTGGTGGTGGGTGCCGGAATGGAGTACCTGCTGGGCCTGCTGGCCCCGCTGCTGCCGGGCCCGGCAGCGGTGGAAAACCCCGGCTACCCCCGTGCCCGGCAGGTGCTGGAAAATAACGGCGTGACCTGCTGCTGTCTGCCGGTGGATGAGGACGGCCTTTCGCTGAAGGCGCTGTCCGGCTCCGGGGCGGCGGTGTGCTATGTGACCCCGAGCCATCAGTTCCCCACGGGGGTCACCATGCCGGCGGGCCGCCGGGCCGAGCTGCTCCACTGGGCGGCCCGCTGCCCGGGGCAGCGGTATATCATCGAGGACGACTACGACTCCGAATTCCGGTTCGACACCCGCCCTCTGCCCAGTTTGCAGGGCATGGCGGGGGAGGACGGGCCGGTGATTTACCTGTCCACCTGCTCCCGCAGCCTTGCCCCCAGCATCCGCATCGCCTATATGGTGCTGCCCCGGCATCTGCTGCCGGCATGGCGGGCGAAATACCGGATGTACTCCGGCACGGTCAGCCGGTTTGAACAGCAGACGCTGGCCCGGTTCCTCCGGGAGGGCTACTTTACCCGCCATCTGGCCCGGGAACGGGTGGCCTACAAGGCCCGGCGGGACGCCCTGACCCAGGCCCTGAACGAGGCCTTTGCCCCCGGGGAGCTGACCCTGACCGGTCTGCACACCGGCCTGCATCTGCTGGCAAAGCTGAAGGACGCCCCGCCGGATGCCGCCCTCCATGCCGCCGCCCGGGAGCAGGGGGTGCGTCTGAGCCTGCTGGGGGATTACGACCTGACCGGCCGGTCCGCTGGGCGGTCGGGGACGCTGGTGCTGGGTTACGGCTCCCTGCAGGACTCCGCATTCCCGGAAGTGGGGGAAACGCTGAGGAAGGTCTGCACGGCGGCAAGGGAATCCTCCGTCAGCGTGTAAGACCCGTCGGCTCCCTCAAGGCCGGGCAGGGCGGCAGTCTGGGGCAGGGCGCGGCCGTTGGCCAGAAATTCCAGCACCCGCTCCAGCAGGGCGTAGTCCTGGGCCGAGAAGTCCGTCAGCAGGGCGGAACTGTTGGCCCGCAGCCCCTCCGGCAGGGTAGCGGGCAGAAGTTCCAGATCCTGCCGGAAAAAAGCATCCCAGGCGGCAGCCCGCGCAGCGGCCCGGTGTTCCGCCGGAAAAACGCCTGTCCCGTCCCACCCGGCAAAAAGCCTGGTCAACTCCCGGGCTGTGACCGTCTGCGCCCCGGCGGAGAGTCCGGCGGCGTCCAGCTCCCCGGCCGTCAGCGCCCCGGAAAAGCTCACCCGGAGGGAGCCGTAGCGGGCGGCCAGCTTTTCCAGAAGCGCGGGGGAAAGCGCCAGATACAGGGTATCCTCCGGCAGAGGCAGGGCCTCCAGCAGGGCCTGGCGGCACCGGGCGGGCCCGGCGGCCCCATAGCAGCGGGCCAACGCGGCCGTTCCGTCCCCGAAGGGAACGCTGAGTTCCCCCGGCACTGCCAGAAGGTTCAGGCGGTTCTGGGACGCATTCAGATAGACCAGCAGGAAGCCCGGCTGCTCCCCGGCGGTGCAGACCAGAAACGTCATCCGGTCCCCGGCTTTCGGCAGCTGTACCGGGATGCCGGACCGGGGCTCGGCGGTCTGGATGCGGCTGCGCACGGCCTGCCGGGTCAGCAGTACCGTGCCCCCCGCCAGCGGCAGCAGCACCAGCAGCGCTGCCCCCAGCGCCGCCCAGAAGGGTCTCCAGCCGTTTCGGTGGTCTCTGTGCATTCCGTTCCCTCCGCTCCTGTTTTGGAACAGGATGGGCCGCGCGGGGAAGAGCTATGCAGAAAAAAGTCACACCAAAATAAAATTCATCCCCCCGGCATGAGAGATGAAGCTTTGCCATAAATTGAAACTGGGGCCTTGCAAAACCGGGGAAAATGTGGTAAAGTCTTTTTAACGTTTACAGAAAACGGACATCTGTACGCGATGCGAGAACAAAATACAGGACAAGGACGTGCGGCGGGCTGTTTTGAAGCCCGGCTGTACTCTGGAGAAACCCGCCCACAGCGGGGGCCGAAGGTGTAAGACCGATGGGAAAGCGGTCGAGTCTCTCAGGCAAAAGGACAGAGCATTCGTCTTTTGCGCACAATGGGGTGTGCCTGCCTGCGGCAGGGGCGCTCCGGCGCAAGTGAAGCAGACTTTTGTGCAGGCAGGACCTTTGGCGGTTCTGCCTGCATTTTTGTTCGGGAAGCAAGAGGGGGAAGAAACCATGTTAGAGACCATCACCAATGCCAACAGCTTTGTCAACGGCATCGTCTGGGGCCCGGTTGGCCTGGCGCTGCTCTTCGGCACCGGCCTGCTCATGACGGCGCGCACCGGCTTTTTCCAGTTCGGGCATTTCCGCTACTGGATGAAGAACACCATCGGCGCTATCTTTGCGGACCGGAAGATCACCGCCCACACCGGCAAGGACGACAAGGCCATCAGCCAGTTCCAGAGCCTGTGTACGGCGCTGGCGGCCACCATCGGCACCGGCAACATCGTGGGCGTGGCCACGGCCATCATCTCCGGCGGCCCCGGCTCCATCTTCTGGATGTGGGTCATGGCCATTCTGGGGATGATGACCAACTACTCCGAGAATGTTCTGGGCATCTTCTACCGCCGCAAGAATGCCGACGGTGAGTGGTCCGGCGGTGCCATGTATTACCTCTCGGACGGTCTGGGCGGCAAGAAGGGCTGCAAACAGCTGGGCCGGGTGCTGGCGGTGCTGTTTGCCTGCTTCTGTGTGCTGGCAAGCTTCGGCATCGGCAACATGAGCCAGATCAACTCCATTGCGGGCAACATGCAGGCAGCCTTCCGGGTACCCAACGCCGTGACCGGCATCCTGCTGGCCATCCTGACGGCTCTGGTCATCCTGGGCGGCCTGAAGCGTGTGGCGGCAGTCACCGAGAAGATCGTCCCCCTGATGGCGCTGTTCTACATCGTGGGCGCGCTGACGGTGGTGGGCACCCACTTCACCGCCATCCCCGCCGCGTTCGCCTCCATCTTCAAGGGCGCTTTTGCCGCAAAGGCTGCCGGAGGCGGTGTGCTGGGCTACGGCGTCTCCCGGGCCATCACCTGGGGCTTCAAGCGGGGCGCTTTCTCCAACGAGGCGGGCCTCGGCTCCTCGGTCATGGTCCACTCCTCCTCCAACGTCAAGGAGCCGGTCCAGCAGGGCATGTGGGGCATCTTTGAGGTCTTTGCCGACACCATCGTGGTCTGCACCCTGACGGCTCTGGTGGTGCTGACCAGCGGGTTCGTGGATCTGGAGACCGGCCATATGCTCACCGAGGTGCAGGGCTCTGCGCTGGTGGGCGAGGCCTTCTCCACCGTGTTCGGCGGTCTGGGCCCAAAGTTCATCGCAGTGTCCATCCTGCTGTTTGCCTATTCCACCACCCTGGGCTGGAGCCACTACGGCACCAAGGCCTTTGAGTACCTCTTCGGCACCAAAGCCACGGTGGGCTACAAGGCCGTGTTCGTGGGCATGGTGGTCATCGGTGCCACCATGAAGCTGGACCTCGCCTGGGATCTGTCCGACACCTTCAACGGCCTGATGATGCTGCCCAACCTGATCGGCGTGATCACCCTGTCGGGCACGGTGGCAAAGATCACCAAGAACTACATCGACCGCAGGCTCCACGGCGCGGACATAGAGCCCATGTGGTCGGCCTTTGCGGAGTATCAGGAAGAGGAAGAAGCGGAAGAGGCGGCCGAGCGCCAGAAGGCCGTCAACGAGTAACGGATAATACAAAACGGAGCTGCACCGCAGCTCCGTTTTGCTTTCTTATCGATGTTTTTTTCGCAGGGTGCGCACGGCGTCCCGCCCG
The DNA here is from genome assembly GCA_934526125.1 of uncultured Faecalibacterium sp. Classification (GTDB taxonomy): domain Bacteria; phylum Bacillota; class Clostridia; order Oscillospirales; family Ruminococcaceae; genus Faecalibacterium. The sequence continues at coordinate 17,167 of CAKSZU010000028.1, forward strand.
GCCACGATGCCGCTGCCGAAGGCCCAGTGGAGGTTGAAGCCGCCGCAGGTCCCGGCGCAGTCCAGCGTCTCTCCGATGAAGTAAAGGCCCGGGCAGCCCTTGAAGCGGAATGTGGGTTCCAGCTCGGTCAGGCTCAGGCCGCCGCCGGTGGTCTGGGCCTGTTTCCAGCCGCAGGGGGTCAGCCCCTCGAAAAGCCAGTGCTTGGCGGTGTTGGCCAGCACCTGCCAGGCCGCATCCGGCAGGATGTCCACCGGGGCGTCCGGCAGGCGGGCCGCTTTCCAGAGGGCCCGGCCCAGCTTCGGGTTCAGCAGGCCGGTCCAGAAATCCGCCGGGGCTTTGCCGGGCAGCAGGGGGACCCGCCCGGCAAACAGGGCGGTCAGGGCGGCTTCGTCCAGCGCGGGGAAGAGGTCCAGCTCCACGGCGGGGCGCTTCGGCCCCCGGCCCGGGGCCAGATGGCCGGACAGCTGCATGATGCAGATGCCGGAAAGCCCGTAGTCGGTGAACTGCACTTCGCCGGTCTCGGCGGCCACGGCGGTGTGGCGGTCCAGATCCAGCAGCCGGACCGCGGCCTTTGCCCGGATGCCGGCCAGCGTCCTGTCGGGCTTTGCCGTCTGAAGGGCGGTCAGGCAGGGGTAAAGGGGCTCCAGCTTTCCGCCGCACTGGGCCGCGAATTTTGTGCCGAAGCCGTCGGTGCCGAACTGCGGCCCGGCGCTGCCGCCCATGGCGCAGATCACGGCATCGGCCCGCAGGGTGAGGTCCCGGCCGTCGGCGTCCCCGAAGAGGACGGTGTAGCCGCCCCGGTTCTGGCTCAGGGTCTGGACGGTGCAGCCGGTGCGCAGCTCCACCCCAAGCCGGGCCAGATGGCCTTCCAGCAGGGCCAGCACGTCTGCGGCCTGGTTGGAGTAGGGGTAGACCCGCCCGGCCTCGTCGGTGCGGGTGTACAGCCCCAGCGCCGCGAACCATTCCAGCGGCGCGGCGGCTTCCACGGCCGCCAGCAGGGGCTGCAGGGCCTTCGGGTCTGCGGTGAAATAGCACTTCGGTGCGATGCCGGTGTTATCCAGGTTGCAGCGGCCGTTGCCGGTGGCCAGCAGCTTTTTACCCACCCGGGGGTTGCGGTCCAGCACCGTCACCCGCACGGACCCGGCCGGGGCCGCCTGCGCGGCGGCCAGTGCGGCGGCAAGACCGGCGGCACCGCCGCCAAGAACTACGATCTGTTGCATGGAAAGCACCTCTCTGATGAAATCAGCCTCATTATAACACAGGCTGCAGCAAAATGATATGCACAGGCATCAAATGCGGGGCAAAGAATCTTTGCGAAACGCTTGACGTAGGGGCCGGGATTTGGTAATTTTAGGATGTTATGATCGTATGGCCTGACAGAGCGGGACTGCCTGCCGGAAAGGGTGTCGGAAATGGGAAAGAACCGGGAAAACTGGAGGCTGGCCGGACTGATGGCCGTGATCCTTGCGGTGGGCCTGCTTTGCTATGGCTTTTACATCCGGAAACAGTTCTACGACGAGGGCATCAGCAACCTGCAGGAGATCTACGAGCAGGTGAACAAGACCTTCACCATCTTCACCCAGCGGAACTGGAACGTGCTGAGCGAGTGGGGCGAAAGCCTGCAGACCGCCAGCGCAGAGGGCCGGACGGTGGAGCAGCTGGAAAGCTTTGAAGCGGAGCGGAACACCTGGCAGTACAGCGGGGTATACCTGTTCAATGAGGACTGCGAATACTGGAGCACCCAGAACAAGCACAACAAGGTGGAACACCTCTGGACGGCCTTTGAAGAGATGTACCGCACCGGGGAGCCGACCGTGTCCAGCTATGTGATGACCAACGGGGAGCGCCGGGTCGTGTTTGCCGTGCCCATCGACCCGGTGGAGATCGACGGCAAGACCTACACCTGTCTTGCGGTGAGCTACAAGAACTCCACCATCGAAGAGCTGATCGGCGGGCACTCCTACAACGGGCAGAGCGACTGCTACATCGTTTACCCCAGCGGCAACGTGATGCTTTCGGAGGAGCCCAAGAGCGAGATCGAGGCCTGGATGGAGAACCTCTTCGACTACCTCGAACAGAACACCAAGGTGAAGTCCGCAGAGCTTTCTGCAGCCCGGCAGGGCGTGGAGACCGGCGGGACCGGCAGCCTGCTGTACCGGTACGAGGGCAGGAGCTATTATCTGGTCTACCGCCCGGTGGGCTTTCAGGATCTGTCCATCATCGGCATCGTCAGCCGGGATGCGGTGGACAGCGGGATGCGCAAGATCCAGAACGCGACCCTCCTGCTGCTTTTAGTCCTGTTTGCCAGCGCCGCCGCGGTGCTGGTGTGGAGCATCAAGCGGGACGCCCGGTTCCGGGTGCAGGAGAAGGAGTGCGCCCTCCGTCAGGAAGAGCAGGCCCGCCAGCAGATGGAGGGCCTTGCCAACACCGACGGCCTGACCGGATTGTACAACGAGCGGTATTTCAATGCCCTGTTAAAAGAAAAGGCCCGGCGGCAGGAGCCCTTTGTCCTGTTCTATCTGGACCTGGACCGGTTCAAGCCGGTGAACGATATCTACGGCCACGATGTGGGCGACCAGCTGCTCCGGGAGGTGGCGAACCGCCTGCGGGGCTGTGTGCGGGAGGATGACTACGCCTTCCGCATCGGCGGCGACGAGTTCGCCCTGATCCTGAACGGTGCCATGACCCGGGAGTTCTGCGGGCGGCGGATCGAGAAGATCAAGGCGGCCATCCGGGAGCCCTTCGTCCTGAAGACGGCCACGGTGCAGGTGGGCACCAGCTGCGGCTGCGCATCGTTCCCCAGCGAGAGCAGCGACGCCCGGGAGATCCGCATCCTGGCGGATCAGCGGATGTATGAAGACAAACAGCGCTCCGGACAGAGCCGCGAGCGTTGAATCGGATGAATAAATCTCCATGACTTTCCACAGAATAACCATACTTCGCAGAAATCTGGGAGAACTGGAAAAGATGAACATGGAAAGGGAGATACAGATGAAAGCAACCGGGATCGTCCGCCGCATCGATGAACTGGGGAGAGTGGTCATCCCCAAGGAGATCCGCCGCACCCAGCGCATCCGCCGGGGAGACCCGCTGGAGATCTTCACCACCGGCGACGGGGAGGTGATCTTCAAGAAGTATTCGCCCATCGGGGAACTCAGCGGTACTGTGGTACAGTATGTGGAGGTGCTGAGCCGGAGTTTCGGGCTGACGGCCTTTGTGTCGGACCGGGACCGGATCCTGGCTGCGGCCGGGTCGGGCCGGCGGGACCTTGCCGACCGGAGCGTCAGCCAGCCGCTGGAAAAGCTGATGGACAGCCGCCGGGTCTACCACAGCGAGGGGGTGCCGGAAAAGGCACTGCTGCCCTGTGAGGGCTCGCCACGGGCGCTGCTGTGCGCGGCCCCGATCATCGCCGCAGGGGACGTGGCAGGCTCGGTGGGGCTGCTGACCGAGGACCGCGCCGCCCAGCCTGATCTTGCCCAGCAGAAGGCCGTTGCCGTCGCGGCAGCGTTCCTGGCAAAGCAGATGGAGGAATAAGACATTATAAATAGGGAAGCCGCTGCGGGGAAAACCTGCGGCGGCTTTTTTGCTGGCAGGCGGCTTGCCCTCTCAGGGGCGGCCCGGCCTTTTTCTGACGCTGACCCCGCAGATGCCTTGGCTCCCCCTTTGGGGGAGCTGGCAAAGCCGCAAGGCTTTGACTGAGAGGGCTGACCCTCTTTTATGACAGAATTATGAATCTTTCAAAACTTTTCTGGGAACCTATTGACAGAGCCGGAAAATTGGATATAATGGTCTTAGCACTCAGGAAGACGGAGTGCTAAAGAACAGAAAGCAAACAAAGGAGGCAGGCGCTATGACAATGGATGCACGCAAGCAGCGAGTCTTGCAGGCCATCGTCGCGCTGTATGGCCTCGAGGGCGAGCCCGTAGGCAGCAGTGTACTGGCAAACTACTTTGATATGGCAGTGTCCAGCGCCACGCTGCGCAACGAGATGGCTGCGCTGACCAAGCTGGGTCTGCTGGAGCAGCCCCACACCAGCGCGGGCCGTGTCCCCAGTGCCAAGGGCTACCGTTATTATCTGGACAATCTTCTTACCGACGACCAGCCGCTGGACCGTGTGACCCGCGCCCGTGTGGACGCGGTGTTCGCCAGCCTGGACCACGAGCCGGAAAAGCTGGCACAGGGTGCCGCCAAGGCGCTGGCCGCCATCAGCGGCTGCACCGCCGCCGTCAGCACCCCCTGCGCCGAGGACCTGTGCATCGCCCATTATGAGGTGGTGCAGGTGGGCCGCAGCGCCGCCGCCGTGCTGGCAGTCACCACCGCCGGTTACGTCCGCACCCGTGTGGCGCGGGTCCGCACCGGATTTTCCCGGGAAAATGCCGCCGCGCTTGCCGCGCTGCTGAACCGGAACCTGACCTTTGTGGCCCCGGTGGATCTGTCGCCCCGGCTCCTCGCGGACCTGTGCAGTCAGATCAGCCCGGAGCTGGTGCCGGTGGTCAGCGCCGCCGCCGCGATCCTGCAGGACTCCACTACCCCCCATGTTTATCTGGGCGGCGAGCAGTACCTGCTGGACTGGCCGCAGCTGGAAGGCAAGGTGGGCAGCATCCTCACCCTGCTGAACGATGAAGAGCAGGCCGCAGAACTCATCGCTCCCCCGGCGGAGCGGAACGAGAGCGTCCTGCTGGGCGAGGATCTGGAACCCCAGATCCCGGGCTTGTGCATCGTCAGCGACCGGTATCTGGTGGGCGGAGGCCTCTGGGGCTCCGTGGCCCTGATCGGCCCCACCCGGATGCCCTTCCAGAAGCTGATGCCGCTGCTCCACACCTTTGCCGATCAGCTGGGCGAAGGAATGAGCGGCAAACGAAAAGATACCCCGCAGGCAGCCGCACCCCGGCGGACTGTGATCTATAAGGAGGACCTGGAATGAGCGAAGAAACAAAGAAGACCCCGCAGGCCGAGCAGGCCGCAGCGGAGCCCAAGACCGCAGGGCAGGCCGCCCCGGAAGCTGCCCCCGAGCAGGAAGCTGCTCCGGAAGCAAATGCCGAAACGGCAGATCCCAAAAAGAAGGATGGCTTCTTCAACAAGAAGGCCCGGGAGCTGGAAGCTGTGAAAGCCAAGCTGGACGCCGCCGAGAAGAACGCCAACCAGGCAAAGGACCAGCTGCTGCGGATGGCCGCCGAGTATGAGAACTACCGCAAGCGTTCCACCCGGGAAGCCGATCAGAAGTTCAACGACGGCGTGTCCTTCGCCGTGAACCAGATCATCCCCATCCTCGACACGCTGGAGATGGCTGCCAACGCCCCCACCACCGACGAGAACTACAAGAAGGGCGTGACCATGACGCTGGACAAAGCCGCCAAGGCGCTGGATGCCCTCCATGTGGAGGAGATCGAGGCGCTGGGCAAGCCCTTTGACCCCAACTTCATGAATGCAGTGCAGCAGATCCCCGCCCCGGACGGACAGGAGAGCGGCACCGTCATCACGGTCTACCAGAAAGGTTACAAGCTGGGCGACAAGATCGTCCGCCATGCGACCGTTGTGGTGGCCGAGTAACAAAGCCCAAGCTTCCGCAAGGGAGTTTTGAATATAACATCCGCTTATAAACACTTTGAGCATCATATAAACAAAAACGTTCTGATTTTGAGAGGAGCTTTCATTATGAGTAAGATCATTGGCATCGACCTTGGCACCACCAACAGCTGCGTGGCTGTCATGGAGGGCGGCGAGCCCGTCGTCATCGCAAACTCTGAGGGTGCCCGCACCACCCCGTCCGTTGTCGGTTTCACCAAGACCGGCGATCGTCTGGTGGGCCAGGTCGCAAAGCGTCAGGCCATCACCAACCCCGAGAACACCGTTTCTTCCATCAAGCGTCAGATGGGTACCGACCACAAGGTGACCCTGAACGGCAAGGAGTACACTCCCCAGCAGGTCAGCGC
>CAKSZU010000029.1 GCA_934526125.1 uncultured Faecalibacterium sp.
GAGTCCTGTGCAATACAGAATTCAGACCGTTAGAGCCGCTTAATTCGTTTTTTGTCTAACTTTTGGGGTTCATATCATTCCGGCATCGGGGGCGCTGTGCTTTTGCAGAAAATACGTTATTTCATCTTCTGTGCCTGGTTCCAGACCCGGATGACCTCGGCGCGGCCGATGGAAGCGTCAGCAGCCTTATCGGCAGAGAGAAGCTGGTTCTCGACAGCCCAGGTCAGGGCCTTCTGCTCGCTGGTGGCATCCTCTTCCAGTACAGCTGCGGGTGCGGGCTGGCCTGCATCGTTCCAGATCAGCACAGCCAGTTCGGCGGTATTGGCGGGGATGGATACGCCGGACGGCAGGGCATATTTCAGGTACAGCTCGGTGCCGAGCATATAACCCTGATAGCCAAGCACTGCGGCGCTGACGCCCACAGTGCCGATCATGGCAGCGGTGCCCAGAATGCCGGGGCCGTCATCCTCAATGGTTGCGTCCCGGTACTGGGCTTCCACGGTAACGGTCTTGCCTTTTTCCACTGCATTGGCCGGGATGGTAAAGCTTTCGGCGTTGTAGGCCACCTTGGGGTTGCCCAGCAGGCTTTCCTCGCTGATGGTCCACTGGTCGAACACCATGCCCTCCGGCACGGCATCCGGGTTCAGGGTCACTTTTGCTTCTGCGTCCACCGGCACGGTGCCGCTGGTCAGCGCATCCCTTTCGCCGGTCGTAAAGCTGCCGCCCACCACTTTCAGGGTGTAGGTCTCCGGTTTCGGCTCGGGTTCCGGGTCGTTCAATTGCAGCTCAAGGTCAGCCGTAAGGGGCAGCTGTACTTCCCGTACCTTGCCGTTGCTCAGGGTCACATATAGGGTGCTATCGGTGGGGGTGCCGACCACATAAATCTCCTTGGCGGCGCTGTTTAGCGCAGTCGTTTTACCGCTCATTTTCAGCGCAGTGATTTTTCCGTTATCAGAAACGGTAATTTTCTTGGTGCTGCTTTCGCAGCCGGTCGGAACCTTCAGGAAAATGCCGTTGGTGATGCTGGCATTGCTGTTTACCGCAACCGGGCAGTTCACCGCCACCCCATGGGGGTTCAGGTCGGGGCTGGTAAAGTCATAGGTGCCGGAGCTTAGCGTCAGGGTATCATTACTGCTGTTATAGCTCCAACCAGCACCGGTATAACTTGCCCGGCTGCCATCCCGATTCTGTGCAGTGGCCGGGTAGCCGTCCTTGTCAATCACCAGCCGGGTCGGTGGACTGATGGTTACGGTTGAGCCATCTGCAGCCGGTGCGGTAAAGGTGACTTCATAAGCTCTGAAGTCGAACTCAATCTTGAGATCACTCCCACACCAGTCGGAAAGAAGCATGTGCTGTGCATGATCGATGGCTACATCAAGTGGTGGGAGTGATGGAAAACCACTAATATGGTTAGAATTATAAACAATCCTGACAGAAGCAGGATATGTCTGGTTCGGGATGACATAGCATGAATTGGGATACCCATTGACCAAAACATATTCAAAACCGGTGGGCATTTCTGCTGCGAGGGTATAACCCAGTTCTATGCCACTTCCGGTTAGCTTATCTTTGAAAGTGCCGCCGTTGATCGCGCCGCCATTGTTTGTAACGGTGCACGGGGAAGATTCATAACCAAACCGACCATTTTCAATAATGCCATCCGATTCATTGGTGACTGAAGAGCAGAAAATACCGCCAACGATTTTGCCATGGTTTATAACAGCACCCAAAAAAGCACCATCGGTTACGGTTGCATATTGACCGATTATGATGTTGCAGTTTATGGTATTACCCGGTCCGGTGTGAATGCTATTATTGGAAAAATCATAGTTTGTTGGGGTGCTGGGGCTTAACGTCAAGGTTTGTGTGGAGCTTTCATAGCTCCAGCCGTTGCCGGAACAGGAGATGCTTCCACTGTGAGAACCTTCTGGGTAACCGCCCTGTACGATTTCGAGTTTGGCACTGCTGCTGCCCTCTTCCGCTGCTGCGGTCAGCGCCGACACAGGCAGGAGGGTGGCCAGCATACACAGGGCCACCAGCAGGCTGAGTAGTCGTTTTTTCATGGGGGATTCCTCGCTTTCCTTGCGCCGGTCTCCCGGCTGGGTGGTAGGGGGGCTTATACTCTTCTACTTCCTATCATGCAAAAAATGAGAAATCCTTTCACCTGACTGGGAATTTTTTTTTTTGAGGACAACCTCAACAATCCGCCACTGGCGGCGGTCGTCGTCGTTGCTCCCGAAGGGTGGAGCCAAGGGCAATCCCGGATTTGGCAGCATCTACCCTCTGTGATCCACCTCACCCCGTTCTTGCAGGCCGGATGCTGACTTCGCCGTGGCGGAGGGCTTCCTGGCGGCCGTTTTCCCGCTCCACCACAAGGCGGCCGCCGTCGTCGATGAACAGGGCGCGGGCGGGGTAGGTCTCGGCTCCGGTGCAGACGGTGACCCAGTGGCCCGGCACAAAGCAGCGGGCCCGGTACTCGTCCAGACAGTCGAAGGCCGGGCAGAGGGCCAGCAGCTCCCGGGCGATGGCACCGGCCAGAGCGGCCCGGCCCACCGGCGCGGGGCCGCCGGGGTAGAGGCTCCCGGCGATGCGGGCCAGCTCCGGCGGCCAGTCGGAGGGGGAGGTGGTCAGGTTGAGCCCGATGCCCACTACCAGCCATTCCAGCTGGCCGCTCTCCATGTCGGTCCCGGCTTCGGTCAGGATGCCGCAGACCTTTTTGCCCTGATAGTACAGGTCGTTGACCCACTTGATGCCCAGTTTCAGCCCGCAGAGGGCTTTCACGGCCCGGGCCACGGCCACGGCGGCCCCGATGGTGACGGTCTGGGCATCGGCGGCGGAAAGGGCCGGGCGGAGCAGCAGGGAGAGGTAGACCCCTTTCCCGGCGGGGCTCTCGAACCGGCGGCCCAGCCGCCCGCGTCCGGCCTGCTGCCGGGACGCCAGCACCAGGGTGCCGTGGGGGGCACCCTGCAGCGCCAGCTGCTTGGCGGTCAGGTTGGAGCTGTCCAGACTGTCATAAAGGTGGATGGGGGCGGGGTACTCGCCCACGGCCTCGGCGCAGAAGGGGTCGCCCCCGGCCAGACGGTAGCCCCGGCGGGGGGCGGACTCCAGCGCGTAGCCCTGCGCGGCAAGGCTCTGCGCGGCCTTGTGGACGGCGGCCCGGCTCACCCCGAGGGCCTCGGCCAGCTGCTGGCCCGAGATGTATGCGCCCTCTGCCGCCGAAAGGGCCTGTAAAAGTGCCTGCCGGGTGTTTCCAGCCATGGAAAATCCCTCCCTCCTGTGATATGATAACAGTATAGCATATTTTTGGATTTTTTGCAGGAAATGCCGCCGCTGATCCGTATTGGATTACAGAGCGGCAGGAAAGGAGGAAGGCAGGCTGTTGACAACACTGGAATTCAATGCACTGGTGCAGAAATATCAGGGGCTGGTCTATACGGTCTGCCACCAGCTGGTGACGGACGAGGGCGATGCTCAGGATCTGGCCCAGGAGACCTTCCTGTCGGCGTGGAAGGCCATCGACCGCTGCCCGGCCGGGTACGAGAAGCAGTGGCTGGCCCGCATCGCGGCCAACAAGGCCCGGGATTACCTGCGCAGCGCCTGGGTGCGCCGGGTGAACACCCCGGGGGACGATGTCCTTGCGCTGGAAGGTGCCCCGCCCGGCTCCGACCCGGAGCAGCTGGTCCTTGATGCAGCGGGCGGGCAGGCCCTGCGGGAGAAGATCCTCGGGATGCGGGAGCCATACCGTACCCCCTGCCGCCTGATGCTGCTGGAAGGGCACACCGCCGCCGAGGCGGCAGCCCTCTGCGGCAGGCCGCAGAAGACCGTGGAAGCCCAGATCTACCGGGCCAAGAAAATGCTGGCGGAGCAGATCCGTCAGGAAAGGAGGAGCGAGGATGGAATTGTTTCGTGAAGACGGCTGCCTGACCGACGCCGGACTGCAGGCCATGCAGGACGGGCAGCTGGATGAACTGGGGCGGCTGGAAGCGGCCGAACATCTTGCCTACTGCGACCACTGCATGGACCGCTATACGGCCCTGCTGACGGCTGAGGCTCTGGAGCCGCCGCCAAAGGGGCTGCGGGGGGCCGTGATGGGCACCATCTGGGCCCGGCTGATGCAGAACACCTGGGGCCGGGCCGCCGTGGCCGGTGTGGCCGCCGTGCTGGCGCTGACCCTATGGCGCAGCGGGGCACTGCTGCAGATCACCCAGCTGGGCGGCGGCTTAAAGACTGGACCGGCCGAACCGTCGGCCGGTCAGAGCCAGCTCTACCAGCCGGTGGAGGATGAGCGGCCGACGTCCCCGGAAGTGACCGGGAAACCGGCCGAGACCGGGCGGGACCGCCGCTATCTGGCCGAAAAAACACCTTCGCTGCTCCAGAAGCTCCTTTCGGGCATCGCCGGGACCGATGCCGCATCCACCCAAACGACTGAGAAATGAGGGAAACTGATATGAAGAAAAACGGATTCCTGACCCTGCTGTTTGCCTTTATCCCGGGCGCAGGGCAGATGTATCAGGGATATATGAAGCGGGGCCTTTCGCTGATCCTGATGGCTTGCACCATCTGTGTGGCAGCGATGCTGTTCTCGCCCCTCCTCTTCCTGCTGCTGGTGGTGTTCATGTACAGCTTTTTCGATACCTTCAACCTCCGCGCCCAGATCAGCCTGGGCACGGCCCCGGAGGACGATTATCTGGTCCACTTTGATCCGCAGGACAAGCGCCTGGCCCGGATGCTGCTGGACAGCCACAAGCTGGTGGGCTGGGTTCTGATCGCCGTGGGCGTGCTGATCGCCTATGAGAATATCATCATGAGTACGCTGGGCGATATCCTGTGGCGCTGGGGGCAGAAAGCCCCGGCATGGCGGGCCGTCTATCTGGTGATGGATGAGCTGCCGGAGGTGGTTTTCTGCGTGGCGCTGATCCTCTGCGGCATCTGGCTGGTGCGCGGCCCGAAACCGGCCCGGAAGCCGGGCAGCACCGCTCCGGCCGATGCGGAAGAGAGCGCAGATTTTCAGGAGTACCGTCCGGAGGGCAGTGTCCGGAATCTGCTGAATGATTTTGCCCAGGAGATGCATTCGGAGGACGACGATGGACGAGAAGACGAATAAGGCCCCGGAAAAGGGTTGGAACGGCCCGGTCCGCCGGGTGGGCAGCCTGACCCTCGGGGTCTGCCTGATCGCGTCCGGGGTGCTGTTCCTGTGCTATTTCTTCCTGCCGGGGTTCAACTGGCAGCTGGCGGTGAAGATCGCCCCGGCAGCCGGGCTGATCCTGCTGGGGTGCGAGGTGCTGTACTTTGCCGCAAAGCCCCAGCGCTGGAAGTACGATTTCCTCTCCGTGCTGCTCTGTCTGGTCCTGATGACAGCCTGTTTCGGGGCCGGCTGCCTGATGATGGCGTTTGACGCTTACACCCGGGAGCCGGAAGAATACTGGCAGAGCGATGATGTGCAGGATGATTGGGAAGACAGCGCCCCCCGCCTGCGGGAGGATCTGGACAACGGCACCGGCCCGGATCTGGACGAGGAAAACCCGATGTCCGCCCCGCGGGAGGCCGCGCACCGGAAGATCTGAGCCATACCGGACGGATATGAAGGCAATACGAAAAATACCTTTTACAGATGCACCCGGTTCCGGTATACTGTGACCGTACCCGGACGAGGGGTGCTCGAAGAAGTAAGTGTAAAAAAGCGAACCGCTGCAGCAGAGATGCCGCAGCGGTTCGCTTTTTGTGTCTCGTTTACTTCTGGCGCTTTGCGTAGAAAGTGCGCCGTGCCCGGAAATAGCACTGGGGGCACATGCTGACGTACTGGACATCGTTTTCCAGATCAATGGCCACCTGCTCGCCCTCAAAGACGAACTCGCCGTTGACCTTGCGGCAGTTGCAGGTCGCTTTGCGGCCGCAGGTGCAGATGGTCTTCATCTCCTCGATGGTGTGGGCCAGCTCCAGAAGACGGGTGGAGCCGGGAAAGCCCTTCAGGGAGAAATCCGACCGCAGACCGTAGCAGATGACCGGGATGTTCAGATCCACCGTCACCATGAACAGCTGTTCGGCCTGCTCCGGGGTGAAGAACTGGCTCTCGTCGCAGAGGACGCAGGCCAGGGGGTTCTCTTTGCTGCTGGCGGCGCGGACAGCCTCGAACACATCCACCTCAGGGGGGATCAGCAGGTCGGCCTTGCGGCGGACGCCCAGACGGCTGACCAGCTCCCCGCCGCCCTTGGTGTCGACCTGGGGCTTCAGGATCAGCACCCGCATCCCCTGCTCTTCGTAGTTGTGAGCCACCTGCATCAGAGCGGTGCTCTTGCCGCTGTTCATTGCGCCGTACCGGAAGTATAGCTTTGCCATGAGGGTTCTCCTTACAGAACAAAGGCTTCCCCCAGCAGGAGGGAAGCCGGTTGATTTCGGTTCGTGTCAGTCCTGATTGCGCAGACGGTAGCCCAGGCTCATGAGGCTGTCGCCCAGATGGACGTTCTCCACCACCACTTCGGGGTAGGGGACGGAGAGGTCGTAGTGGGAAAAGTTCCAGAAGCCCTTGATGCCCATGTCCACCAGCCGTCCGCTGATCTCCTCGGCGCCGCTGCGGGGCAGGCAGAAGACAGCGACTTCGGGCTTGTGCTCGGCGCAGAAGGTCTCCAGCTCGTCGATGTGGAGGATCTGGATGCCGTTGATCTCACGGCCTACCTCACTGGGGGAGTTGTCGAAGGCGGCGATCAGCCGGTAACCGTTGGTATCGGTGGTGATGAAGCGGCTGACGGCCTTGCCCAGACGGCCGCAGCCGATGAGGATGGTGGGCAGCCGGTCGCCGTTGCCGAAGAGCAGGTGTTCCAGAATGGAAAGCAGATTCTCCACCGAGTAGCCGATGCCCTGACGGCCGTTGACATCGCCGATGCAGTTGAAATCCTGCCGCACCTGCGAGGCGGTGGTGCCCATCTGGGCGGCCAACTCGCGGGAGGAAATGCTGGTGATGCCGTCATTCTTGAGGGTGCGCAGATAGCGGTAGTATTTGGGCAGCCGCTTGATCACCGGAAGGGAAGCTTTGCCGGGGGTATTCATGGAAATATTCTCCTTTCATCCGTCATCCGAAAGCTGCCGGATCTCTGCGCCCCGCAAGGTGCGCCGACAGTTGAGCGGGTTTCGACACAATAATGATATATCTTTGTCAATCTTGTATTTGTATAAAGTATACCGCATCTGAGAAGAATGTCAAATCCCTTCGGGCATTTTTTTCAAAAACTAAGAAATCTTAGCTGCCGCATAATCGGCCCGGCCCGGGAGACACTGAGAAAAAGGACCGGGGGAGGGGATTTTTATGCCGGAGTACGAAAAAGAGACTGTGGACGGGCAGCGGCTGGAAAAAGAGCAGATCGAGGATCTGGGCAGCATTTCCCGCACCAAAGGCCCTCATGCCATCCACTGCCTGACCGTCATCGGTCAGATCGAGGGCCATGTGGAGGCCCCGCAGGGGCAGAAGACCACGAAGTATGAACACGTCATCCCCCAGCTGGTGGCAGTGCAGGAGGACCCGGCGGTGGAAGGGCTGCTGGTGCTGCTGAACACCGTGGGCGGCGATGTGGAGGCCGGGCTTGCCCTCGCCGAGCTGATCGCCAGCATCTCCAAGCCCAGTGCGGCGGTGGTGCTGGGCGGGGGACACTCCATCGGCATCCCGCTGGCAGTCAGCGCCCGCCGCAGCTTCATCGTGCCCACAGCCACCATGACCGTCCACCCGGTGCGCCACTCCGGGATGATCCTGGGCATCCCCCAGACCATGCGCTGGTTCGAGCAGATGCAGGAGCGGATCACCGGTTTCGTGGCCGGGCACAGCGGCATCACGGCCCGGCGCTATACCGAGCTGATGCTCCGCACCGGGGAGCTGGTGATGGATGTGGGCACCGTCCTGGACGGGAAGAAGGCCGTCCGCGAAAAGCTCATCGACCAGCTGGGAGGCATCTCCGATGCACTGGACTGGCTCTACCGCGAGATCGAGTCCGGGCAGGAAAAACAGCCTTGAAAAAACGATTTCCAACAGAACGAATCATTGCCAACCCGCGTTTCCCGTGGTACAATGAAAGAATCGAATATTATGGGAAAAAGGACAAGGGTTTGAACGGAAGATGGCAAAACGAAAGCGGAAAACAACTGCAAAACGCGCCCCGGCACGGCGCAGGAGCCGGGCAGAAGAACGGATGCCGGCAGGGCTGGGTACCCTGTTCGTGGGCCTGCTGCTGATCGTGCTGGCTTTTGTGGAGGGGGACTCGGTCTGGAAAAGCGCCCACCAGCTGCTGTTTGGCCTGTTCGGCTGCGGCAGCTTTGTGCTGGGGGCGGCGGTGTGCTACCTGGCCATCCTCTACACCCGCGGGCAGGATCTGCTGATGCAGGTGTTCAAGCTGATGCTGGGGCTGATCTTTGCCAGCGGAACGGTCATCGTGTTTTCGCAGATCCCTGCCGGACTCACGGCCTCCCAGATGGTGGCTGCCTGCTACGAGAACGGGGTCAACGCCTGGCTGGGCGGCGGCGTGATCGGTGCGCTGCTGGGCGGAAACCTGCTGCTGCTCTGCGGGCGGCCGGCGGCCAATCTGGTCATGGCGGTGCTGGCGCTCTGTGCCAGCCTGTACATTTTTGATATCACCCCGGCGGAGTGCTGGCAGTGGCTGTGCAATGTGGGCGGTGGTGTCCGGGACAAGGGCGCGGCGGTCTACGAGCAGACAGCGGCCCGCCGGGCCGAGCGTCTGGCCCTGAAGCAGGCGGACGAGGCCGACCGGGAGGCCTACGGCTATGAGGACGAAGGCATCGCCGACGATTACGACGAGATCTACGGCCCGGAGCCGGAGGACGAAGAGGGACCTGGCGGCATCCCGGTGCCGGGCTGGCTGTCCGGCGTGTTCCGCTGGGGCCATAAGGTGACAAAGGAAATGGAAGGGGAGGCCGAGCCGGAGCCGGTGGACGATTCGCTGGGCTACGAGCCGCCCGCGCCCCCTGCCCCGGAACCGGAGGCCCCCGCAAAGCCTGCCCCGGCCTTTGAGCCGGTCAAAGTCACGGCCAATCACCCGCGGGCTTCGTTTGACATCGATCTTGGCCCGGACGGCACGGTCTCCGAGGGCGGCAGCGAGCCCATCGAACCCATCATCATCGGGCCCGGCGGCACCTTCGGGCAGGACCCGCTCCACAAAGCTCCGCCCCGGGCCATTGTCCGGCCCGTAGTGCCGGATGCGGTGGAGACGGCGGCGGAGGATTTCTTCGCCGCGCCTGCGCCCGCCCCTGCCCCGGTGGTGAACCCTGCCGTGCCGCCCGCTGCCCCGGAGGCCCCGGCCCCCGTGCCGCAGCCGGAACCGGAGGAGCAGCCGGAGCCTTTCCGGACGCCCACCCTGCCCACCACCGATGAACCGGGCGTCCCGGTGCGGGTCAGCGCCGAGAACGCGGTGGCCATGCGGAGCGAGCCGGATGAGGATGGCTGGATCAGCATCACCAGCGAGCCGGTGGAGGAAAAGGACCTGAACACTCTGGTGGCCGCAGCCATGGAAAAGCCCGCCGCCGGAGAACAGGCCGCCGCCACCGCCCCGACCGAGGAGCCGGAGGTAGAGGAGACCTTCGAATATCAGTATCCCAGCATCGAGCTGTTTGAAAAATCCCCGGAGGAGAGCGACCCCGGCGCACAGGACGAGCTGAAGGCCAACGCCCAGAAGCTGGTGGACACGCTGGAAAGCTTCGGCGTCCGCACCCGGGTGCTGGACATCTCCCGGGGTCCCTCGGTCACCCGATATGAGGTGCAGCCCATGGCGGGCGTCAAGATCAGCCGGATCACCTCGCTGGCGGATGACATCGCCCTGAATCTGGCGGTGGCCGACGTCCGTATGGAAGCGCCCATCCCCGGCAAGCCTGCCGTGGGCATCGAGGTGCCCAACCACAAAAAGACCCCAGTCTATATCCGCAGCGTTTTTGAAAGCCAGGCTTTCCTGCGGATGACCTCGCCCCTGGGCGTGGCCCTGGGCAAGGACATCGCCGGTGTGGCGCAGGTGGCAGACCTGTGCAAGATGCCCCACCTGCTCATCGCGGGCAGCACCGGCAGCGGCAAATCTGTCTGCGTGAACAGCATCATCATCAGCATCCTGTTCCGCTCCAGCCCGGAGGACGTCAAGCTGATGCTCATCGACCCCAAGGTGGTGGAGCTGGCGGAGTACAACGGCATCCCGCATCTGCTGATGCCGGTCATTACCGAGCCCAAGAAGGCCGCCGGTGCCCTGAGCAGCGCCGTGCAGGAGATGGAGCGCCGGTACCACCTGTTTGCGGAGAACAACGTCCGCGATATCAAGTCCTTCAACAAGCTGGCGGCCACCGATCCCATGCTGGAAAAGATGCCGTACATTGCGATCATCATCGACGAGCTGGCCGACCTGATGATGGTGGTGGGCAAGGATGTGGAGGATTCCATCTGCCGCATCGCCCAGAAGGCCCGTGCAGCGGGCATGCACCTGATCGTGGCTACCCAGCGCCCCAGCGTGGACGTCATCACCGGCCTGATCAAGGCCAACATCCCCAGCCGCATCGCCTTTGCCGTGTCCAGTCAGGTGGACAGCCGCACCATTCTGGACGGTGCCGGTGCCGAAAAGCTGCTGGGCCAGGGCGATATGCTCTTCATGCCGGTGGGTGCCCCCAAGCCCGTGCGGATCCAGGGCACCTTTGTCCGGGATGAGGAGATCAGCCGTGTGCTGGACTTCATCAAGAAGAGCGCTACCGTCCAGTACGACGAGGCCATGATCGAGGCCATGGAGAAGCACGCCATCCAGGACGGCAAGAAGGGCTCCTCTTCCGCCGACGGCGACGAGACAGAAGAGGGAGATCCCATGCTCAAGCAGGCTGTGGAAGTGGTCATCGATGCCGGTCAGGCATCCACCAGCCTGCTGCAGCGCCGCTGCAAGCTGGGCTACGCCCGCGCCGCCCGCATCATGGACGAAATGGAACAGAAGGGCATCATCGGCCCCTATGAAGGGGCCAAGCCCCGGGCGGTCCTCATCAGCCGCCAGCAGTGGCTGGAAATGCAGATGAACCAGCCGGACGAATAAGATAAAGGAGAACTATGGAAAACTCTACTTCCCAAGTCTACACCGAATTTCTCCCCATCAGCCGGGCGGACATGGAAGCCCGGGGGTGGGACCAGCTGGACTTTGTGGTGGTGGGCGGCGACGCCTATGTGGACCACCCCAGTTTCGGCACCGCCATCATCAGCCGTCTGCTGGAAGCTGAGGGCTATAAGATCGGCGTGCTGGCCCAGCCCCGCTATACCGACTGCGAGGACTTCAAGCGGTTCGGCAAGCCGAAATACGGCTTCTTCATCGGCGGCGGCAATGTGGACAGCATGGTCAGCCACTACTCGGTGGCCAAGATCCCCCGCGCCGAGGATGAGTATTCGCCCGGCGGCAAAGGCGGTGCCCGGCCGGATCGCAGCGCCACCGTGTACACCAAACTGGCCAAGGAGGCCTACCCCGACCTGCCCGTGATCCTGGGCGGACTGGAAGCCTCCCTGCGGCGGTTCGCCCATTATGACTACTGGCTGGACACCGTCCTGCCCAGCATTGCCGAGGACTCCGGTGCCGACATCATCAGCTTCGGCATGGGCGAGCACCAGACCGTGGAGATCGCCCGGCGGCTGGCGGCCGGGGAGCCGGTGAGTTCCATCACGGATGTGGACGGCACCTGCTACCTGACCGACTTCGACCACCTGCCCGAGCGGTATGTGGAGTGCGCCGGTTATAAAAAGGTGGCGTCGGACAAGACTGCCTACGCCAAGGCCTGCCGCATCCAGATGGACAATCAGGATGTGGTCAGCGGACAGATCGTCGTCCAGAAGCAGAGCGAGAAGTATCTGGTGCAGAACATTCCGGCAAAGCCGCTGGTGCGCTGGGAGCTGGATAAAGTCTACGCCCTGCCCTACACCCGCCGGTATCACCCCATCTATGAGGACATGGGCGGAGTGCCTGCCATCCGGGAGGTGCAGTTCTCCATCATCCAGAACCGCGGCTGCTTCGGCGGCTGCAACTTCTGCGCCATCCAGCTCCATCAGGGCCGCCGGGTCACAAGCCGCAGTGCCGACAGCATCGTAGCCGAGGCCGAGCGGATGACCCACGAGCCGGATTTCAAGGGCTATATCCACGACATCGGCGGACCCACGGCCAACTTCCGGTTCCCGTCCTGCCGTGAGCAGATGCTGCGGGGCATGTGCAACGGCGGCAAGCACTGCCTTGCCCCCACCACCTGCTCCCACATGATCGTGGACCACAGCGACTACCTCAAGATCCTGCGCCGGGTCCGGGAGCTGCCGGGGGTGAAGAAAGTGTTCATCCGCAGCGGCATCCGGTTCGATTACCTGATGGCCGACCCGGACGATACCTTCTTCAAGGAGCTGGTGGAGTACCACGTTTCCGGCCAGCTGAAGGTGGCGCCGGAACACTGCGCCCCCAACACGCTGGCCTACATGGGCAAGCCCCCGATCCAGACTTTCAACAAGTTTAAGGACAAATTCTACGAGCTGAGCAAGAAGGCGGGCAAGAAGCAGTATCTGGTGCCCTACCTGATGTCCAGCCACCCGGGCAGCACCCTGAACGACGCCGTCTATCTGGCGGAGTATCTCTATAAGAACCACATGCGCCCCGAGCAGGTGCAGGACTTTTACCCCACCCCCGGCACGGTCAGCACCTGTATGTTCTATACGGGCCTGGACCCCTATACCCTGAAGCCGGTGTTCGTGGAAAAGACCGCGGAGGGCAAGGCCCTGCAGCGGGCCCTGCTCCAGTATTATGAGCCCCGCAACGCCGAAAAGGTCATCAAGGCGCTGAAAATGACCCACCGGGAGGACCTGATCCCCCTGCTGGTGCCCGCCGAGGGCCGCCGGGCGGTGCAGCGCTCTGCCCGCCGGGCCGAGAGCGCCGAGGTGACCATCCACAACGACGGCACCTATACCGTCCGCCCGAACCAGAAGGGGAAGGGCAGCAGGAACCAGAGCCGCAGCGCGGCTCCGGCCGGACGTCAGCCCAGCCCCGGTGCCCGGTTTGCCCCCCATTCGGCACCCGGAAAGAAACCGAAAAGTATTCAACAGAAAGAGAACGCAGCGTGGAAAACTTCAAAAAAGAAAAAGTAAGCTTCTGGCAGCGCCTTGCTGCCCTTGCCCTTGCGGCGGCGCTGGCCCTGGGTCTGGCCGCCTGTGATGCCGCGGCCGTGATCCCGGCCCCTTCCGTCAGCACGGCGCAGCCCGCCGGGGAGACCCAGAACGACAGTTTTCAGATGTACTTCCTCGATGTGGGGCAGGCGCTGAGCGTTCTGGTGGAATGCGACGGCCAGTACATGCTCTACGATGGCGGCAATGTGGATGACGGCAGCTATGTGGTGTCCTACCTGCAGGGGCAGGGCATCGAGGAGCTGCAGTATGTCTTCTGCTCCCACGCCCACGAGGACCATGTGGGCGGCCTGGCGGCCGTGCTGTCCTACTTCCCGGCAAACCATGTGTACAGCCCGGTGACCGAGGCGTCCACCAAGTGCTTCAGGGATTTCGTCAAGTACACCCAGCAGCAGGGCCTTTCGGTGGAAGTCCCCGCCGTGGGCACCGTCTGGCAGCTGGGCAGCGCCACCGTCACCATGCTGGGCCCGGTGGCCCAGTACAGCGAGACCAACGATACCTCCATCGTACTGCGGGTGGACTACGGCTCCACCAGCTTCCTGCTCACCGGCGACATGGAAGCCGATGCGGAGCGGGATCTTGTGAACAGCGGCGCGAATCTGAAGGCGGATGTGCTTCAGGTGGGGCACCACGGCTCCAGTACCTCCACCAGCTATGTGTTCCTGAACGCGGTGCTGCCGGAAATGGGCGTCATCTCCTGCGGGGTGAACAATAAGTACGGCCACCCTCATGAGGAGACCCTGAGCATCCTGCGGGATGCCGGTGTGGATGTCTACCGCACCGATCTGCAGGGGGCCATCGTCATCGGATCGGACGGCCAGAACTATACCGTCCGCACCGAAAAGCAGGCCTCGGATGCCCAGCTGAATCCCACGGACCCGGCGGCATCCGGTACGGCCCAGCAGACGTATATCGGCAATGTGAACAGCAAGAAGTTCCACCTGCCCACCTGCCCGAACCTCCCGGCGGAGAAGAACCAGATCCTCTTCTCCAGCTACGACGAGGCCGCCGCGGCGGGATACACCCCCTGCTCCACCTGCATCAAGGAATAACGGACAAGAAAAAATGCCTTCCGGCGCAAACCGGAAGGCATTTTTTGTTTCAGGTGAGATTACTTGTTGCCCTTGTAATCCAGCGGCAGGCTGGTCCAGCGGGCGCGGAAGTGGAAGGCGGCATCCTTGGGCTGACGCTGACGGGTGAAGATGCCCTTCTTGTTGCCGTTGGCACGCATGATGCCCTCGGTGGTCTGGAAGTCTGCGAAGTTCCAGACCAGCTCGCCCTGCACGAAGTCGTAGCTGTCGAAGACCTCGTGGTTCATGTCGAGGTACTCGTTCTGGTACTCCTGGCTCCACATGACGCTGGGCAGCTTGTGCTCGCCGGGCAGGGTGTCGGCACCGTACTCGGTGAAGATCATGGGACGGCCGTTCAGGACCTTGGCCCAGCCGTCCATCTCCTTGCGGAAGGCAGCCTCGGCATCCACGATGCCCATGCCGCCCATGACGTACCAGCCGTAGTAGCGGTTCAGGCTGATGAAATCAGCAAACTGCTGGCCCTTGCTGGTATCGGGCAGGCTCATCATGACGATGGCGTAGGTGCGGGGACGCTTCTGGGGGTCCAGCTCGTGGGCCAGATCGAACAGGGGCTTGAAGTAGGCCTCGGTGCCCTCGCTGGTACACTGGGGCTCGTTCAGGATGCTCCATGCGATGACGGAAGCGTGGTTCTTGTCGCGGGTGATCATATCGGTCAGGGCATCCTTGTGGTTCTGCAGCAGCTGGGGAGTGGTCTCCTTCTCGAAGTAGCCCAGCTTCTTGCCGTTGCCCTGGTTGGCAGCCAGGAAGTTCATGGTACTCTGCATGAAGCCGACAGCGGGGACCTCGTCGATGATCAGGAAGCCCTCTTCATCGGCCATCTGGTACAGCTCCTCGGCGTAGGGGTAGTGGCTGGTGCGGAAGCAGTTGGCACCGATCCACTTCATCAGCTCGTAATCGCGCTTGACGGTGGCCAGATCCAGGCCGCGGCCGCGGATGTCGGAGTCCTCGTGCTTGCCGAAACCGCGCAGGTAGACAGGCTTGCCGTTCAGCAGGAAGTGGCCGTCCTTCACCTCGAAGGTGCGGATGCCGATCTTCTCGGAGTATTCATCCACCACAGCGCTGCCGTTGTGGATGCGGATGACGATGTTGTACAGGTAAGCGGCGTGGACGTTCCAGAGCTTGGCGTCCTTGACCACCAGGGTGCCCTTCTTGCCGGCAGCCTCGGCCACCTTGGTAGCGCCGTCGTACAGCTCCACGGTGACCTCGTGGTCGCCGTTGGTAGTGACGGTGTAATCCACCTCAGCGCCCTCAGTGGTCAGGCGGTGGGTCACCTCGTAGTCGAGGATACGCTCGGCGGGCAGGGCCAGCAGCTTGACCGGGCGGTGGATGCCGGCGTAGTTGTAGAAGTCGAAGTAGGGGGCAGCCACCTTCTTGCCGTTGGACAGGACGCTGGTCTGGCCGGCGGGCAGCATGTACTCGTTCAGCTCGTTGTTCAGCAGGACGCTGAGCTTGTTGTACTGGTTGTAGCGGACGATGTCGGTGACGATGACATCGAAGGGCAGGAAGCCGCCCTCGTGCTGTGCGACCTCCACGCCGTTGACAAAGACACGGGCGTGGTGGGTGGCGGAGCCGAAGCGGATGGCGATGTCACGGCCGCTCCACTCTTCGGGCACGAAGAAATCGGTCTCGTACCAGAAGTCGCCGCAGTACTCGCGGGAGTCCTTGTCGGTGAAGAAATCACAGAAGGAAGCGGGCACCGGCATGGAGATGCTCTCGGGCAGGCCGTTGGCCCAGTTGCCCTCGACACCCTCACTCTTGGGATCGAAGCTGAAGCGCCACATGCCGTCCAGGCTGACGACACGGCGGGAGGCGGAGACGCAGGGGTAGAGCAGAGACTTGTTGTTCATTGCAATGACCTCACATTCATAGATTCTGACACATCTGAGCCCGGGGGCTCTTTCGTTTCTGAAACCAGTATGACAGAATTTTTGAAAAGGTGATAGAACGATTTTTGAAAAAATCCAGACTTTTTTCGGAAAAACCGCCCCCGCCCCGGACAGAATACCTATTATAAATTTTATAAAACCGCAGACGGAGAGTTTTTTGACAAAAAGAAAATCCCCCGGAAACCTGAAAAAAGAAAGAATGTGAAGAAACTGTGAAAATGCACAAATATAAAATCGTAAAATTGTACGATTTGACCTAAAAATTGTTCTAACCGGAATTGCTAAAAATTTGTCATAATAACGGAGTCCAATGAAATATACACGGAACCATGTTTTGTTGTATATCAGACACGGCAACAATCACTGCAAACAAGGAGAACCAAATGGCAAATGAGATGAAGAAGGCCGCACCCTTCGGGATGAAGGACAAAGTCGGCTATATGTTCGGTGACTTCGGCAACGATTTCACCTTCCTGCTGTCGTCGAGCTTCCTGATGAAGTTCTACACCGATGTCATGGGCGTCAACGCCGCCATCGTTGGTATGGTGATGATGATCGCCCGCTTTGTGGACGCTTTCACCGATGTGGGCATGGGCCAGATCGTGGACCATTCCAAGCCCACGCAGGACGGCAAGTTCCGTCCCTGGATCAAGCGGATGTGCGGCCCGGTGGCCATCGCATCCTTCCTGATCTATCAGGCCGGTCTGGCCGGGATGCCCTACGGCTTCAAGGTGGCCTGGCTGTTCGTCACCTACATCCTGTGGGGTTCCATCTTCTACACCTCCATCAACATCCCCTACGGCTCCATGGCTTCCGCCGTTTCCGCTGACCCCAAGGACCGTGCCGAGCTGTCCACCTGGCGCACCATCGGCTCCACCCTGGCCAACATGGTCATCGGTGTGGCTACCCCCATGGTGGCCTATGTGGTGGTCGACGGCAAGACCGTGATGTCCGGCTCCCGCATGACCATCATCGCCGGCGTGTTCTCCATCTGCGCCATCCTGTGCTACATCGTCTGCTTCAAGCTGACCAGTGAGCGCGTGGAAGTCCCCGCCAACAACCAGAAGATCAGCGCTTCTGCCATCTTCAAGAGCATCTTCACCAACAAGGCCCTGCTGGGCATCATCGTGGCAGCCATCTTCGTGCTGCTGAGCCAGCTGACCGTCATGAGCCTGGCCGGTTATGTCTACCCCAATGTGTACGGCAGCGCCGCTGCACAGTCCACCGCAAGCCTGCTGGGCACCGTAGTCGCCCTGGTGATCTGCGCACCTCTGGCCTCCAAGCTGGCTGCCCGCTTCGGTAAGAAGGAGCTGGCCGTGGTGTCCTGCACCTTCTCCGCACTGGTCTATGTGGTCTGCTTCATCTGGCGTCCGCAGATCGTCTGGGGCTACGTTGCCTGCTATATCCTGGCCAACATCGGCATGGGCTTCTTCAACACCATCATCTGGGCAATGATCACCGACGTCATCGATGACGCCGAGGTCCGCAACGGTGTGCGTGAGGACGGCACCATCTACTCCGTCTACTCCTTCGCCCGCAAGCTGGGCCAGGCATTCTCCTCCGGTCTGGTGGGTGCCCTGCTGGGCATCATCGGCTACTCTGAGGCAACTGCCTTCGATCCCGCTGTGACCCGCGGCATCTTCAACATGGCCTGCATCGCCCCCATCATCGGCTTTGTGGCCATCGTGCTGGCACTGGCTTTCCTCTACCCGCTGGGCAAGAAGAAGGTCGAGGAGAATGTTGCCATCCTGGCTGAGCGCCACGCAAAATAATCCGGAAGAAACCGTTCTGATCCACTGAATCATGCAAAACAAGCCGCCCGTGCTGAAAAATAAGCACGGGCGGCTTGTTTCTCTGTGCATTTTGATGTATACTAGTATATCAGAAAAGCCGACAGAAAAATGAACAGGCGTGAGAAAAGGAGCAGTGCATGATGCGGGTCGATCCTTTGCAGATCCTGAGCAAGCTGGCAGCCATCCAGAACATCCCCACCCGGCGGGTGACACCGCCCTTCGAGGGTCTGGAAGAGTTCGACTACGGCCTGCGGCGCTCGCTGGACCCCCAGTTCGACTGGCAGGAGTTCGGCCGCCTGCTGCTGGAGAGCACCCCGGAACAGACCCTGCTCTTTGTCGAGGGGACCTTTGAGCTGCACTTTGCCCTGTTCCGCATCCCGGACGAGAAGAACACCGTGTTTCTGGTGGGCCCCTGGACCATTGGCCCCCGCAGCGAAAAGGCCCGGAAATGGGTCAGACGGTATCTGGGCGAGGCCGGTGAGGCCGCCGTGCAGGAGTTCTACAACGGGGTCAAGATCCTGGAGGTCAACGATTTTTACAGCACCATCCGGGTGCTGGTGGAGTCCATGATGCCCGGCAGAGAGCTGCAGGTGCGGGAGTTCAAGGAGTTCCTGCCTTTCCGGTTCCACCCGGATACCCGGTATTTCAGCGAGCCGGAATTCCAGAAGGAGATCCCGGTGGCCATGCTGGAACAGCGGTATGAGTCGGAGAACCGCATTCTGGAAGCCGTGAGCCGGGGGGATGACGATGCCGCCATCGAGGCCATGCACCAGCACTCCCGCTTTACCTACGGCGGGCGGTTCGAGGGGACGCTCTACCAGCAGAAGAACCGGATGATCGTCTTCAACACCCTGCTGCGCAAGGCCATCGAGCCCAGCAAGGTGCATCCTTATTATATCGATGCCATCTCCAGCAAGTATGCCCGCCTGATCGAGGATGCGGATGTGATCCCCAACGAGATGATGTGGCAGATGGTGCGGGATTACTGCGCCTATGTGCGGCGCTACTCCCTGAAGGAGTATTCTCCCGCCGTCCAGAAGGTGATGAACTACGTCAACCTGAACGTCTCGGAGCTGCTGACCCTGAAGAGCCTGGCCGCCATGTGCTTCATCAGCCCGTCCTATCTGTCGGCGCTGTTCAAGCAGGAGACCGGCACCACCCTCATCGATTATATCAACACCCAGCGGGTCAACCGTGCGGCCCAGCTGCTGGTGCAGAACAACCACACCATCGCCGCCGTGGCCGAGGAAGTGGGGATCCTGGACGTGAACTACTTCACCAAGATCTTCAAAAAGACGCTGGGCGTCACCCCGACCCGCTACCGCAGGGAGCATAAGGAAAAGTAAAAATGAAAAAAATGCCCGTTTTCCCGGGAATCGCCGTGCCGCTGCACCGTTCCCGGGAAAGCGGGCGTTTTTTGTCCATGGAGACGATTGTTGCATCCATAACGGATTTTGTAACTGTTTTGAGATATTTTATGGACTTTTGGTGAAAATCTGAACAGTTGTTGCATTATCGACAAAAATTGTGCCGGATACAAAAAACAAACTTGCATACAACAAAACAAATTGTGTAGGATGCACAAAGAATTCGGCGGAATCTTGTGAACTTGTTCTATTGCGAACGGTTTCCCGGACGGTTATAATACAAACAGAAATCGTGAGGGGTGCGTGGAAGCATCTTTCATGAAATGCTGTGATATGCGAATGAAGGAGAACAAAATTATGAAAATGATTTCGCGTCGTGACTTTATGAAGGCTTCTGCTGTTGTGGGTGCTGCTGGCGTTCTGACCGCCTGCGGCGGCTCCGCCAGCTCCACCGCTGCCTCCTCTACTGCTGCTTCCTCTGTGGCTGCTTCTTCTGCAGCCGCTTCTACCGGCAGCGCAAACGTCGGCGTCTGCATCTATCAGTTTGCGGATAACTTCATGACCCTGTACCGCACCGATCTGGAAGAGTACCTGAAGGATATGGGCTATGCCGTCACCATCGTCGATGGCAAGAACGACCAGAATACCCAGACCGAGCAGATCAACACCTTCCTGCAGCAGGGTGTGGACGTGCTGATCATCAACCCCGTCCAGACCACTTCCGCTCAGACCATCGTTGACACCATCTCTCCCTCCGGCACCCCCATCGTCTTCATCAACCGTGAGCCCGACAAGAGCGTTCTGGACTCCTACGAAGGCAAGTGCTGCTACGTCGGTGCTGACGCACGTCAGTCCGGTACTTATCAGGGCGAGCTGATCCTTGAGACCTCTACTCAGGGCGATATCAACGGCGACGGCAAGATCACCTACATCATGTGCAAGGGCGACCCCGAAAACATCGATGCACAGTATCGTACCGAGTACTCCATCAAGGCTCTGACCGACGCCGGCAAGGAAGTCGAGTGCCTGTATGAGTACCTGGACAACTGGGACCAGACCACCGCACAGCAGGACGTTGCAAACGCTCTGGCACAGTACGGCGAAAAGATCGAAGTTGTCTTCTGCAACAACGACGCAATGGCTCTGGGCGCTCTGCAGTCCATCGAGCAGGCTGGCCGCAAGGTCGGCGAGGACATCTATCTGGTCGGTGTTGACGCACTGAAGGAAGCTGTCCAGAATGTCGTTGATGGCAAGATGACCGGTACCGTTCTGAACGACGACGTGGGCCAGGCTACCGCAGCTGCCGACGCTACCAAGCTGTTCGTTGAGGGCAAGGACGTCGAGGAGTATTACTGGGTCGATTACGTCAAGGTCACCACCGAGAACGCTTCTCAGTACCTCTGATTCTCAGCTGAGAACAACTCACGTTTGCAAGGTACGCAGTGAGTCCTATGGCTTGACAAAAGCTTAAAAGCGCGTGCGTGCGAGAGCTTTCTCCGCGCACGCGCATTCTTTTGAAACGGATTTGCTGCAAGGCCTTTGAATTTGCAAGATAAGGAGGCTCTGCGGAATGTCAGAATACCGTCTGGTAATGAAAGGCGTGGTCAAGACCTTCCCCGGCGTCAAAGCGCTGGATCACGCGCAGCTGGAACTCCGCCCCGGCAAGGTCATGGCCCTGATGGGCGAGAACGGCGCCGGTAAATCCACCCTGATGAAATGCATGTTCGGCATTTACAAGATGGATGAGGGCGAGATCGAGTACGAAGGGGAAAAGGTCGTCATTGCGAACCCGCTGGATGCACTGAACCGTGGCATCGCCATGGTGCATCAGGAGCTGCAGCCCATCCCGGCCCGTACCGTGGCCGAGAACATCTGGCTGGGACGCTACCCCACCAAGAAGTATGGCCCCGTGACCACAGTGGACCATGCCAAAATGTACAAGGATACCGATGACCTGCTGAAGAAGCTGCGTCTGGAAATCGACTCCCACGCAAAGCTGGGCAGCCTGAGCATCGCACAGATGCAGATGGTGGAAATCGCAAAGGCGGTCTCCGCAAACTGCAAGGTGCTGATCCTGGACGAGCCCACGTCGTCCCTGACCGCCAACGAAGTCGAGTCCCTCTTCCGCATCATGCGGGAGCTGAAGGAGCAGGGCGTTGCGCTGGTCTACATCAGCCACAAGATGGACGAGATCAAAGTCATCGCCGATGAAGTCACCATCATGCGTGACGGCCATTACATCGGCAAGTGGGATGTTGCCAACATGACCAAGGAACAGATCATCGCCAAGATGGTGGGCCGTGAGCTGTCCAATCTGTTCCCGCCGCTGGAGAACCACCCCTCCGACGAGATCATGATGAAGGTGGAGGACTTTACCTCCATCCATCCCCGGTCCTTCCGCCACTGCAGCTTTGAGCTGAAGAAGGGCGAGATCCTGGGCGTGGCCGGTCTGGTGGGTGCCCAGCGTACTGAGCTGATGGAAGGCATCTTCGGCCTGCGCGCCCACACCAGCGGCAAGGTGTGGATCAAGGGCGAAGAGGTCAACATCAAGCAGCCTCGCGATGCCATCCGGAAGAGTGTGGCTCTGCTGACGGAAGACCGCCGCGCCACCGGCATCATGGGTGTGCTGAGTGTGGCCGACAACATCTCCGTTGCATCGCTGGACGCCCTGCGCAAGGGCCCCATCATGCTGGATGACAAGAAGATTCTGGACCTGGTGGCGACCAACAAGGAAAAGATGGCCATCAAGGTGCCCAGCCCCAAGACCCAGATCAAGAGTTTGTCCGGCGGCAACCAGCAGAAAGTGCTGATCGCCCGCTGGCTGGCCAACAACCCGGATGTGCTGATCCTGGATGAGCCCACCCGCGGCATCGATGTCGGTGCAAAATATGAGATCTACTGCATCATCGCCGACCTGGCCAAGCAGGGCAAGAGCATCATCATGATCTCCTCCGAAATGAGCGAGATCATCGGTATGTCCAACCGTGTCATGGTCATGTGCGACGGCCGCATCACCGGCTTTATCGACGGTAAGGATGCAACGCAGGAAAACATCATGGAGCTGGCTACCCAGTTTGAGACCGCGCCCGAGGCGGCAGCGGCCAATCAGTAAACAAGGAGGCTGTCTATTGTGGAAGCTACCAAGAAATTGAACGGCAAGTCCGTTAAAAAATGGCTGAGTGAAAATGCCATTATCGTCCTGATGCTGGCCGTGTCCCTGATCGTCGGCATCATCCACCCCAACTTCTTCGCAGTCGCAAACCTGATCAACCTGTTCAAGAACGTGTCCATCCGCTACATCATCGCGCTGGGCATCTCCGGCTGTCTGATCAC
>CAKSZU010000030.1 GCA_934526125.1 uncultured Faecalibacterium sp.
TGATATGAACCCCAAAAGTTAGACAAAAAACGAATTAAGCGGCTCTAACGGTCTGAATTCTGTATTGCACAGGACTCAGGCCGTTTAGTTTTAATTTAATTCGGCGGTTGTTGTAATAGTCGATGTAATCGACAATAGCCCTTTCAAGCTGGTCAATGGAATCAAATTTTTCCAGATAGAACAGTTCCGTCTTGAGCAGTCCGAAGAAGTTCTCGGCAACAGCATTATCCAGACAAGTGGCTTTCCGAGACATACTTTGCGTAATTCCTTTTGCTTTCAGTAGATTCTGGTAGGACTTCATCTGGTATTGCCAGCCCTGATCCGAATGCAGAATCAGATTGTCAACCTTGTCCGGCAGCTTTTGAAAAGCACCTTCCAGCATATCCGTGATTTGCTTAAAGTTCGGATGGCGGCTCAGATTGTAGCTGACAACTTCGCCATTGAACAAATCAAGAATTGGAGACAGGTAGAGTTTCTGGTCGTTCACTTTGAACTCGGTAACATCTGTGACCCATTTCCGATTCGGCTGGTTTGTCTTGAAATGCCGTTCCAGCAGGTTTGGAGCTACTTCTCCAACTTCGCCTTTGTAAGAACTGTACTTCCTTTTTGCACGAACCTGACAGACTAAACCAAGCTGCTTCATGAGTTTCCGAACCGTCTTGTGGTTCACACAAATATCGTTGTTATGTAATTCTTTCGTAATTCTGCGATATCCGTATCGTTTTTTGTTCTCATTGAAGATTGTAACGATCTGTTCTTTCACCATCTGGTACTTCGCAGGATTTTGAGACCGATGCAGATAGTAATAGAATGTGCTGCGAGGAAGTCCGGCAAGTTGCAGCAACGCTTTCAGAGGGTATTTCTGCCTTAGTTCCTGAACTACTTGTGCTTTCTGTTTTGGCGTTCCTCTTCCAGCACCAAGGCATTCAATTTTTTTAAGTAGTCAATCTCCATCCGAAGCCGCTGATTTTCTGCAATAAGATCTTCTTCTACTTGCTTATCCAGCTTTGGCTTCCGACCTTTCTGTGTCCCACTGGCGGCACAGGCTCGTCCTCGACGCTCTGACCGAAGTGCTTCTTCTCCTTCCTCCCAATAAATGCGCTCCCAGTCCCTGAGTGTACGGTCCGAGATGCCATATTCTCTGGACGCTCCCTTAAAGCTCAGGTTTTCTCTGTGGATTCGTTTAATGATTTCTACCTTCTGCGTTCCGTTGTACTTTCGTTGTCCCTTTGGCATACAAAAACACCCCATTTCTTAAACAGTATACCATACTGTCTAACAAATGGGGTGCAGTTCATTCCGGGAGCGGTCCTTTTCGTTTGTTGTAAGATCAGGATCTCAGCAGGGCACGGCTGTCGCTGCGCTCCAGCACGGTCATACCGGTATCCAACACCATGGCCAGCAGAATGCCCAGCAGGACATCGATGCAGCTGTGCTGCTTGAGCAGCACAGTGGAAGCCACGATGGACACACACAGCACCGCGGCGGCGGGACGCATCCAGCGTCGGCCGGGTTCGTCGAAGATGCGGCTGCGGTAATAGGCCATCATCAGGGTCACCGAGTTGAACACGTGGATGGAGGGGCAGACGTTCATCGGGGTGTCGGTGGAGTAGAGCTGCCGCACGGCCCGTGCAAAGAAATCGGAGCCGTACACCCGGTAGGGCCGCAGGTCCAGCCCGGTGGGCAGGACGATGTAGCAGGCCAGCGCGATGGTCATGCCGGCAAACAGCGGCAGGCAGAGCCGCCAGAAGTCGGCCCGGGGAGCTTTCCACAACAGATAGAACAGGGTGAAGGGGATCCAGACGAACCATGCAAAATACGGCACGATGGCGTATTTGCAGAAGGGGATCAGATCATCCAGATGACAGTGTACCCAGACCTCGGGGATGGTGATGTTGACCTCGAGCCAGTGGAACACCGAAAGATAGAACACAAGATAAAACGCCATGAACGAAACAGGATGGCGGGAAAACCAGCTGCGCATGGAACACACTTCCTTTTCTGGAGTCCGGGGAGAACGCCCCGGTTAAAGTTCTTTGCAGCGTATGATTATACGCCCAAAAATCGAAGAAAACAAGACAAAAAGCTGACAAAATCATGAACATATCCCCGCAGAATTTGGTGCGGAATAGGAAAATTCTGTACAGATCCCGGTCTGTTTTCTGATACGATCCAGGCGCGGTGTTTCCTGCATCCTCCGGAAAAAATCCTGTGCGATCAGGTGTAGTCCCGGCTGGGGGTGGCGGGGTAGCCGTAATAGACGATGTAATCGTAGGGCACGTCCGGGTCCACGGTCACCTTGCCCTCGTACTGCTCCATGGCCTCGGTCAGCTTTTCCGGTGTGGGCAGGACGGGGTCCAGCCGGTCGGAGCAGACCGCGTTCCAGACGGCGGTGACAAAGGAAACGCAGTTGTTCAGGGCCGACCACTTGTCGGCCTGTGCCAGCGCCGCGTTGACGCAGGCCAGCTGCTCGGCATTCAGGGAGACCTGGATGCAGCGGAGGTTGGGGTAGAAGTCGGGCAGGAAGTAGCAGTAATAGCTTTCCAGATCATACCACAGGCCCGCGTGTTCCGGCCGGTTGCCCCGGGTACCGACGGTGATGCCGGTGCCGGGGGCCAGGGTCAGGCCGCCCACTTCCAGCCCGGCATCGGAGACGCTGCTGATGCCCAGAAAGACATGGCCGTCGATGTTGACCAGCGCATTGTCCTTGGGGTGGTAGGTGGTGTACAGCCGCAGCACGGCCACAGCGCCCTCGGCAGGCTGGGCCCCGCTCTCGTCCGCCGGGGTGCGGGTGGGGCAGGCGGCAAAGCGGTAGGCGGAGCCGTGCTGGGCCGCAAAGGCCCACGAGGTGCGGGCCGAGGCGGCGGAGCCGGTGAGTTCGGTGATCTGCTTGGGGGTCTTGTCGGCGGGCTGGGCGGCCGGGGCTTCGGCCGGTGCTGCGGTGCTGCTTCCGATGCAGACCGCCAGCGTCAGCCCCAGTGCGAGGGCGCGAAGATGCTTTTTCATACCGTACCTCCGAAGGTGGTTTTCCGTCTAAGGATAGCGGTTTTTTGCGGTTCTGTCAAGCAACTGTTGTATCCAAGAACCTCTCAAAATTTTAAGGCGGGAAGCGGCTCTGCCGCCTTTACCCCTGCCGCCGGATGTGCTAAAATGAAACCGGGTCTCCGCCGGTTTTTCGGGCGGCAGTGCCCGATAAGAAGGAAAGTAACGAACCGACAGAGAGGAAAAAGCTATGCCACAGGCAGCACATAAAGTCGTGGTCATCGGGCACCGCAACCCGGACACCGACTCCATCTGCTCCGCCATTGCCTATGCGGAGCTGAAAAACAAGACCAGCGACCTGGTCTGCGAACCCCGCCGTGCAGGGCGGATGAACCAGGAGACCGAATTTGTCCTGAAAAAGTTCGGCGTGAAGCCGCCCCGGATGTGTACCGACGTGAACCCCAAGATCCGGGATGTGGACTACCGCCAGATGCCGGGCATTCCCGGCTCCACCAGCCTGCGCCGGGCCTGGGAGATCATGCGCGATCAGCAGATCGATACCCTGTCCATCACCAACGCCGACAACGAGCTGGAGGGCGTCATCACGGTGAAGGACATCGCCACCGCCAATATGGACGTGTTCGACACCGGGGTCCTGGCCAAGAGCCGGACCACCTATAAAAACATCCTCGAGACGCTGGGCGGTACCATGGTGGTGGGCGACGAGGACGCTGTGTGTACCACCGGCCACATCAAGATCGGCACCGCCACCCCGGAAATGCTGGAAAGCAATGTGGAAAAAGGGGACATCGTCATCCTGACCAACCGCTACGAGAGCCAGCTCTGCGCCATCGAGAAGGAAGCCTCCCTCATCATCATCTGCAACGGGGCCAAAGTGGGCCACACCATCCAGCGCATTGCCGAGGAAATGGGCGTGGCCATCATGAGCGCCCCCTGCGATACCTACGCGGCCGGCAAGCTCATGAGCCAGTGCGCCCCCATCTCCTATTATATGACCCAGGACGACCTGATCAAATTCACCCTCGTCACCCCCGTGGCCGATGTCACGCGGGTCATGGCCAAGGTGCGCCACCGCTATTTCCCCATCCTGGACGAGGATGGCAAGTACTGCGGCATGGTCAGCCGCCGGAACATCATTGCCCTGCGCAAGCGCCGCATCATCCTGGTGGACCACAACGAGGCCACCCAGGCCGTGGAGGGCTTTGACCAGGCCGAGATCCTGGAGATCATCGACCATCACCGCATCGGCAGTCTGGAGACCGACAGCCCGGTCTACTTCCGCAACCAGCCGGTGGGCTGTACGGCTACCATCATCACCCAGATGTACGACGAAAAGGGCGTGGAGATCCCCCAGAAGACCGCCGGGCTGCTGCTGGCGGCCATCCTGTCGGATACGCTGGTCTTCCGCAGCCCCACCTGCACCCCGCTGGACGAGGCCATCGCCCACCGTCTGGCCAAGATCGCCGGGGTGGAGATCGAGGAGTTTTCCACCGAAATGTTCGAAGCCGGTGAAAAACTCGACGGCAAGACCCCCGAAGAGGTGTTCCTGCAGGACTTCAAGGTCTTTATGTGCGGCGACATCCGGTTCGGCGTGGCGCAGGGCAGCTACATGACCCGCAAGAACCTGCAGGCAGCCCAGAAGCTGCTGGCCCCCTATCTGGAAGAGGCCCGGAACAAGCAGAACGTGGAGGACATGTTCATGCTGCTGACCGATGTGCCCAAGGAGGAGAGCGTGGTCATCTGCAACGGCCGCTATGCCGCCGAAGTACTCAGCGAAGGCTTTGACACCCAGCCCGCCGCCGACGGCAGCTTCACGCTGCCCGGGGTGGTCAGCCGCAAAAAGCAGTTCATCCCGGCCCTGATGAGCGCTTATCAGGAGCTGTGATCCTATAAAACACGAAGCCCCCCGGAGTCCTGCATTCCGGGGGGCTGTTGTGTTTAGAAAGGGAGCATCAGGCGGTGACTTTCAGAGGGGAGTTTTCGGTCCAGATGGTGCCATCCAGAAGCTGTGTGACAGCCAGCGTTCCGCCGGCTGAGACCCGCGCGGGGTCCAGTGCATAGAAGTCGCTTTCCCGGAGGGCTTCCGGGTCGGCGGAGGGGGAGATGCCCGCCACGCAGACCCAGTGTCCGTAGGTGCTGCTGGTGGCGATGTGGGGGTAATTCACCTTTTCCCAGCCGGAGCCGGACAGGTGGTATTCATAGGTCGTGATGCGGTTGGTGTGCTTGGACACGCCGCTGACCGTGGTGTTTTTCAGGTGTACGATGATGGGGCGGCCGGCCTGCAGCTCCTCGTAAAGGCGGGTCAGGCAGTCGGACAGGGTGCCGTTGTAAGTATAGTACCCGGCGGCCGACCACACCGCGCCGTTGGACCACATCCTGCTGCCGGAACAGGGTTTCCCATCCAGGATGGTGCGGGCATAGCGCAGCGCGTACCAGCTGCACCGGCCGGAGGTCTGGTTGCCGATGGAAAGGATCTGCTGACGGTCAAAGGAGAGCATCTCGATGCCGTGGACGTTCTGCAGCTGTGCCGCCGAGGCTCTGGGTGCTGCCAGACAGAGCAGCACCAGCAGCAATGCCGCTGCCAGCAGGCGCACCTGTGCGCGCAGGGAACTGTGCTGCATGGAACAGAACTCCTTTTCATTGCATTTGCCGGAGGAAAGCGGCGTTTCGCCGCTTTTTCAACTCTCAGTCTAGCACCAAAACGTGGTAGAAATGTGTAAACGGCGGAAAATCTTTCCGTTATTTTCCGGGGATTTCCCATTTCCCGGATGCTTCATCGGAGAAAACCGCGGGAAAATGTTGACAAGACGCGCCGGGCTGTGCTAAAATCGAAATAATTAAGGGAGCGCCTTACAGGCCAGCAGACAGATGTGATCGTTCTGCTGGCCTGTTCTTTTTTGGTGCCGGATGTGGTACAATAGAAAGCAGATCGGATCGAAGGAGGGAGAAACCCGGGATGCAGCTGTTTGAACTGGTCTCAACGCGCCTGTTCCGCCCGCTGGCGGGGCCCAACCGGGCGTTTTATGCAGAGCTGCTGCTCCTGCTGTGGGAGGAGTGCCGCCACACGGCGGATTACTCCATTTCCCGGGCAGAGGCGGTGAGCCGGGCAGAGGATTACTTTGCGGCACTGGCAAAGCCGCTGGCACTGGATGCCGACGATGCGGGGGACGAGGCCGAGCAGCCCACCCGGGACCCCCACGCCCTGGCGCTGGGTTTCCTGCTGCGGCTGCGGCGCACCGGCTGGCTGGAAGAGCAGCCCGGCAGCTACGAGGAAGAACCGGCCCTTGCCTTTGTGCCGGAGGTCACGCCGCTGCTGGAAGCGCTGGAAGAGATCCTGAACCCCCGTGTGGTCACCTACACCGGCAAGCTGTACAAAGCATGGCAGCTGCTCCAGACCGTGGGGGAGGAGAAGAGCCCCTACGAGAACGTCCTCCGGGAGGTGGCCTCGGATCTGGAAGCGCTGAACCGGTCGCTCCGGGCCCTGAACGCTTCCATCGGCCATTACATCGACCGCCTGACCCGGAACCGCACCCCGCAGGAGGTGCTGGAGCTGTTCGACCAGTATGAAGAAAAGGTGGTGGCCGCAGCCTACCACCGGTTCAAGACCAGCGACAACCTGTTCAATTACCGGGCCTACCTTGAAGAAGAACTGGACGACTGCGAGGCGAACCATCTGCCCCGGCTGGCGCTGGATTATGCCCGGGTGGAGCGCTGCGCCCCCGGCGAGGCGGCCCCGGCCGTCCGCGCCCTGATCCAGAAACAGCGGGACGCGCTGGAAGAGATGAGCGGCCTGATGCGCCAGATCGACCAGAGCCACATCCGCTACCGCAAGCGGGCCGTCCAGCGGGCGCAGTTCCTGCTGCTGAGCGACCGCTCGGCCCAGGGCAGCGTCACGGCCCTGCTCCGCCGCTATGCCGAGGAGATCCGCACCCCGGATCAGCTCTTCGAGCCGGACGACGGTCCGGTGGCAAAGCATCTGAAACTCTACCCGGCGGCAGTGTTCGGGGAGAAATTCCTCTACCCGCCCGCAGCGCCCCGCAGCGAGGCACCTCTTGCCCCGGTGCAGCAGACAAAGCTGGATGAGGCGCAGCTGCAGAAGGAACAGCAGCTGCTTCTGGACTACGCCCGGATGGCCGTCACCGAAGAAAACGTGAACCTGCTGGCCGGGCAGGCCCTTGCCGCCCGCAGCCGGGTGCCGGCCTCCACGCTGGTGGAAGAATATCCGCAGGATCTGGCCCGCGTCATCGGCCTGCACACCTATTCGCAGTCGCCGCGGCGGAGCTACGAGATCACCCTTACCGGAGAATGGGTCGAACGGGGCGGTTTCCGGTTTGAAGAATTCATTCTGACACCCCGCAGGGAGGATGCTGACCATGGCCGAACCGAATAAAATGCTGGAAGAAACCGCAAACTACCTGCTCAACCACTGCTTCGTGCTGGGCGGCGTGGAGGATCAGCGGGCAAAATACCTCTATGTGCAGGATCACCTGCCGGAAGTCCGGGCCGTGTTCGCGCCGCTGGGGTATTCGGTGCTGCTGTACCCAGCCCCGCTGCAGGCGGCGGCGCTGGTCAACGGGCACGAGGGCAGTCAGGCCCGGCTGCTGAAATATGAGAGCATCCTGCTGCTGGTGCTGCGGCTGCTCTACCTGCAGAAGCGGGAAAGCCTTGCCGCCAGCGCCGATCAGGTGCTGGTCACGGTGGAAGAGGTGCAGACCGAGCTGCAGAAGATGAATCTGCCCCGGCGGCTGGATCAGCTGACGCTGGAAAAGCTGCTGCGCACCCTGCGCCGGTACAATCTGGCCCGCCCGGTAGGCCGGCTCTCTGGGCTGGACAGCCGGATCGAGGTGTTCCCCACGGTGCTGCTGGCCCTGCCGGACGCGGACCTTGCCGATGCCGCCGCCGAGAGCGGACGCACCCGGGACGAGCTGGCCCTGTATGAGCGGCCCGAAGGGGAGAACAGCGGGGAGGAAGAAGAATGATCGAATTAAAGCGGCTGAAACTCATCAACTGGCACAATTTTGAAAACGTCACCTTCGACTGTGCCCGCCTGACTTATATGATCGGCGTCAATGCCGTGGGCAAGACCACCATTCTGGACGCCATCCGCTACTGCCTGACCACCAACCGCAATTTCAATGCGCTGGGCAACAAGAAGAGCGGCCGCACCCTGCAGGGGTCGGTCCACGCCAAGCAGCGCGGAGAGAACGCTTACCGCCGCCCGGGCCGGACGGTGGCCTACATCGGCATCGAGTTCTGGGATACGGTCAAGCGCACCCCCTTTGTCATCGCCGTCCGGGTGGAGTCGGAGGGCCCCATGCAGGAGCTTCACCCCGGCGACCAGACCTGGTATCTCTCGGAGGACGGCATCACGCTGGAAAAGCTGCCCTTCATCGACCCACGCACCGGCGCGCCCAGCTCCCGGGAGGATTTCAAGCCTGCCGTGGGGCGGCTCTCCTATACCCGCAGCCCCAGCGAAGCCCGGGACCGCATCTGCCGCGCGCTGGGCATCGGCCGGGCCGCCAGCCCGCTGGGCAAGAAGTTCAATGAGGTGTTCCAGATGGGCACCAGCATGGACGAGATCCCGAATTTCCGGGAGTTTCTGTATCAGTATATCCTGCCCCAGCCGGAGCTGGATCTGGACGCCCTGCAGGAGGACCGGGTGGAGCTGGAAAATCTCCATGCCGTCCTGGCCGAAGCCCAGACCCGGGCCGCCGCGCTGGAACAGATCGTGGAATACGGCCGGGAGGCCTCGGACAGGGAGACGGACGCT
The DNA here is from genome assembly GCA_934526125.1 of uncultured Faecalibacterium sp. Classification (GTDB taxonomy): domain Bacteria; phylum Bacillota; class Clostridia; order Oscillospirales; family Ruminococcaceae; genus Faecalibacterium. The sequence continues at coordinate 8,774 of CAKSZU010000030.1, forward strand.
CTGGTCAACCGGGGTGCCGCCCTGCTGGCCCGGGCCGAGGCCGATGCCGGAGAGGATGCCGCATGGCAGGGCCATCTGGAGGCGGGCCGCCGCCAGCTGGCAGAGCTGAAAGCCCGGTATGACACCGCCGGAAGCGCAGAAGCCGAGGCCCGGCAGGCCTATCTGGCCGCCCATGGGGCGGCAGCGGCCGGCGGGGAAGGCCGGGCGCTGGAAGCCCTGACCGAGGAGCTGGCCCGGAAAAAGCGGACGCTGGATGCCGCCGTCCGGAAGCGGAACGGACTGGAACAGACGGCGGATACCGTCACCGACCTGCTGACCGTGCTGGCCCGCAGCGGTTTTTCCGTGGAGAAAAAGCTCTGGCCCGTGAACCTGACGGCCGAGGGCCTGCCCGCCCTTTCGGAGGCCCTTGCCGCGGTGGAAAAGCCGCTGGAAGAGCAGTATTTCGCCGCCCGGCAGGCTTCGGCGGAGCTGGCCCGGGAGCAGGAAGCGCTCCGGGCAGAGCTGAGCGCCGTCTCCGGCGGCAAGTGGGTCTACCCCCACGGCGATGCCGCCACGAAGGTCCGGGACGCCGTCAACGCCGAGCTGAAGGGCCGGGGCATGACGCCGGACGCCAAGATCTTCTGTGAACTGCTGACGGTGGAGGACGAGAGCTGGCAGGACTGCGTGGAAGCCTGCCTCGGGGACCGGCGGTTCGACATTCTGGTGCCGCCCGCCCATTACGCCGCCGCCAAGAGCGCCTTTGTGGCACTGGGGGACCGGGTGGGGCCCATCAGCCTGCTGGACACCCCGGGCATCCGCAAGGCCAACCGCCGCGCGGACCGGGTCGCACCGGACAGCCTTGCGGCCCAGGTCACCAGCGAAAACCCGCTGGCGGCGCAGTATGCCCAGACCATCCTCGGGCGCATCGTCTGCTGCGATACCCCGGACACGCTGGAAAACTACCCCGACAGCGCCACCCGGGACCTGCTGCGGCATCATCCCTTCCGGCTGGAACGTCTGCGCAGCCCCCAGCGGTACATCGGTCTGGATGCCCGGAAGGAGCGGGCCGGGGCGCTGGAAGCCCGTCTGGCCGGGCAGGCAGAGCAGGCCGCAGAGGCCGCCCGGACCGAAAAGAGCCTGAAAACAGCCTATGACCGGTATCGGGACGTTCTGCGGAGCCGGGCGCTGGAACAGCTGGCGGAGCTGTGGGACAGCCGCGCCGCACTGGAAGAAGCACAGGCCGACTGCGCCGCACAGGAACAGAAGCTGGCCGACTGCCGGGAGAACCCCATGCTGCAGCAGCTCTACCGGGAGGAGGAAGCCCGGGAAGCCGAGTGGGAAGCCGCCCGGAAGGCCGTGGAGCAGGCGGGCGGAGACATCCGGGTCTGCGAAAAGCAGATCGCATCCTGCGAGGCCGAGCAGAAAAAGGCCGTGGACACCGCCCGGCAGAGCCGGGAGGCGGCAGATGCCTTCTTCGCAGCGCACCCCCTGCTGGAACCGCTGGCGCAGGAGCGCCGGAAGAGCCTGATGGCAAACGGACGCACCGCCCGCGCCGCCGCCCAGGCCGCCGAAAAGGCGCAGGCCCGGCTGGACGATCTCCTGCAGGCTTACCTCACCGGTACGCTGGAACCGGCCCAGAAGGCCTACAACGAGCGGTATGTCTGCGACTATCCGCTGGGTCTTGCCGGGGTGGAACCGTACCGCGCCCAGCACGAAAGCCTTGTCCGCATCGATCTGGAACGGTACGCCGCCCGGCTGGAACAGGCCCAGCGGGACTGCAAGGACCGGTTCCGGAAGGATATCCTGTTCCGGATGAAGGACGATATCTTCAATGCCCGCCGCCAGTTCCGGGAGCTGAACAAGGTGATGGAACAGCTGACCTACGGCGAGGAGGTCTACCGCTTTGAGCTGGAACCCAGCCGGGACCCCCAGCTGGCCGCCTTCTATCAGGTCATCGTGGACAAGGGCAACCAACAGATGACTGACGGGGACTCGCTGGACAATCTGGCCGCCACGGCCGACCCGGTCTACGAGCGGCAGGTGGACGAGCTGATGGAAAAGATCATGGCCGATGTGGACGAGAACACCCGCGCCCGGCAGGAGGGCCGCCGCCCCGGCAGCGTCACCCTGTCGGACTATGTGGATTACCGCACCTATCTGGACTATGACATCAAGGTGACCAACACCGTTTCCGGTCAGCAGGCATATCTGTCCCGCGTCAGCCGGGATTCCTCCGGCGGCGAGAACCAGGCCCCCTTCTATGTGGCCATCTGCGCCTCCCTGCTGCAGATCTACCAGAAGAGCGAGAACAGCATCCGTCTGGTGCTGCTGGACGAGGCCTTCAGCAAGATGACCAGCGACCGCATCCGCCCCATGATGGAGCTGTTCCGCCGGATGCAGCTGCAGGTGCTGCTGATCTCCACCGTGGAAAAGAGCACGGCCATCCAGCCCTACTGCGACATTACCTATTCCATCGTGCGCCACGGCGACACCAATGCCATTGCGCCGTTCTACCGGCTGAACGCCCCTGCGGATGCGCCGGAAAAGGAGACTGAACATGAGTGACACCTTTGCAAAATTCTGGTTGTTTGCCACCCACTGGACCAAACTGGACACCTTCGACACCGAGGAGGAACTCAACGACGAGCTGGAACTGCTCCAGCGCCAGAGCCTGCCCACCAAGGTGCGCCAGATGACGGACAAGGAGGGCAAGGAACAGTTCGTCCTCTACGTCAAGCAGGCCGACCGGGACTATGCCCGCTACTGCACCGGCTGGCGTCCCGGGATGTAACAAGGAGTACCCATGTCCAAGCAAACCATCCAATTGTCCGATCACTTTGACTACTCCCGGCTGATCCGGTTCGTGCTGCCCTGCATCGGCACCATGCTGTTCACGTCCATCTACGGCATCGTGGACGGCCTGTGCGTCTCGAATTTCGTGGGCAAGACGGCCTTTGCAGCCGTCAACCTCATCATGCCGCTGCCCATGCTCATCGGCACCATCGGTTTTATGCTGGGCACCGGCGGCAGCGCCATCGTGGGCATTACCCTGGGCGAGGGCGATGAGCAGAAGGCCGACCGGTATTTCAGCATGTTCCTGATCACGGCGGTCGCTGCGGGCATCGTGTTCACGATCCTGGGCCTGCTCGTCATCAAGCCGGTGGCGGAGATGCTGGGTGCCAAAGGCGAAATGCTGGACTACGCCCTGCGGTACGGCCGCATCCTGCTGGTGAGCCTGCCGACCTACATCCTGCAGAATATGTTCCAGAGCTTCTTCGTCACCGCCGAAAAGCCGAATCTGGGCTTCTACTTCACGGTGGGGGCAGGCTGCACCAACATGGTGCTGGACGTCGTGCTGGTGGGCGGGCTCCGCTGGGGCGTGGAGGGTGCTGCCATCGCCACCTTCCTCAGCCAGATCGTGGGCGGCCTGCTGCCGCTGTCCTACTTCCTGGACCGGAAGAACACCAGCCGCATCCACCTCGGAAAGACCCGCTTCGAGGGCCGCGTCCTGCTGAACGCCTGCATCAACGGCTCCTCCGAGCTGATGACCAGCCTGTCCATGTCGCTGGTGAATATCCTGTACAACTACCAGCTGCTCCGCTTTGCGGGGGAAAACGGCGTGGCCGCTTACGGCGTCATCATGTATGCAGCCTTCCTGTTCGTGGCCGTGTTCGTGGGCTATGCCGTGGGCAGCGCCCCCATCGTCAGCTACCACTACGGTGCCCGCAACCGCCGGGAGGTCAACAACCTTTACCGCAAGAGCCTGAAGCTGATCGCGGTGGTGGCCGTGCTGCTGACCGTTGCTTCCATGTTCCTCATCCCCTATGTGGCCAGCTTCTTCGTTGGCTACGACGCCGACCTGCTGACTCTGACCACCCGGGCTTTCCGGCTGTACGGGCTGAGCTTCCTCATCATGGGGTTCAACGTCTATGCCTCGTCCTTCTTCACGGCACTGGGGGACGGCGTGACCAGCGCGCTGATCTCCTTCCTGCGGACACTGCTGTTCCAGGTGGCCGCCGTCCTGCTGCTGCCCATGGTGCTGGGGCTTGACGGCATCTGGCTGGCCGTCACGGTCTCGGAGCTGGCCGCCCTGGCCGTCAGCATCGGGATGTTCCTGACCAAAGATAAAGTGTTCCATTACCGCTGCGCAGAATGATCCAAAAGCAAAGAGACTCTCCGCCCAAAAAACGGAGAGTCTCTTTGCTTTTTCAGGATGGTATGTTATACTCTGGATGCTGCCCCTTTCCATTCTGGCAACAGATGGGAGGTGAGACCGATGTACACTATAGTGGAAAATGTAATTGTAGCCGTCGCAGCAGCTGTGATCGCTCATTACATCTGCAAGTGGCTTGACGGTTAACAACAGGGCCAGCAAGCACGAGAAGACCCCCTCGGAGATTCCGCCTCCGAGGGGGTCGTTTTTGTGAGACCGATTAGCTATAGTGGAAAACTAATTGCCTGATTCCAGTATATGCAGATCTGGAAAAAAGTCAATAGGCCGGTGCAAAAATTCAATTATTCGTCAAAATCGAACGCCACGAACTCGCAGTTGCGGATGCCGGCGGCGGCGTACTCCTCATTGGTCATATCGCGGAAGTAGGACTGCACCACCCGGGCGATGCCGTTGTGGGCCACCAGCAGATAGGTGTGGTCCCGATCGGCCCGGAGTTCGTCCAGCAGGTTGTAGATGCGCTGGGCCAGCTGCATCATGCTCTCGCCGCCGGTGTAGCGGTCGGCAAAGTGGGTCTTGGAGATGCGGAACTCCTCCCCGTCCCGCGGGGTGCCCTCGTAGCGGCCGAAACACTGTTCCCGCAGGCGGGGCTCGCACCGGGCGGGCCAGCCGGTGGCGTCCGCAATGGCCTTTGCGGTGTCCGCGGCCCGGGACAGGGGCGAGTAGAGGATCTCATCGATCTGCAGGCCGCTGTCCCGCAGCTTTTCGCCCAGCTCCCGGGCCTGTGCCCGGCCTTTTTCGGTCAGGGGGCTGTCGGTCATGCCGCAGATCTTGTTCTCCACGTTCCACACGGTCTCGCCGTGGCGGGTGAAGTAGACGCGGTGCCTGGCCCGGGCCAGGGTATGGCCCGTCAGGGTCACGGAGTCGCCCTCGTTGATATTCAGCCGGGTCAGCTCGGCGTCCGGATAAGCAAGGACCCGGCGGCTGCCCTCCGCATCCTCCAGAAGGACGTCGCAGAGAACGGGCTGGCCCTCGGGCAGCTCCTCGCAGCCGTACAGCTGCTCATCAATGCGCAAAACACGGTAAACTGCAGATTCCATGCTCATGGTTGCTCCTTTATAGGATCCTGCTCCTGCGCTGTACCCGGCAGGAGGATCTTGACTTTATTATAAGACATTATAAAGCGCCGGGGAACGGCCGTCAATGCTTGACAGCCCTGCGGCCCACCTGATAAAATAGTAACAATGTGTGCAGAAATGAAACAGCCGGAAGGAGAGAAGCCCTTGAATATCACGGAACTTCGGTATCTGGTGGCCATCATGGAGTGCGGCTCGGTCAGCGCGGCGGCAAAGCAGCTGTATGCGGCCCAGCCCAATGTCAGCAAGGCCCTGAAGAATCTGGAAGAAGAGTATCACATCCGCATTTTTGAGCGTTCCTCCACCGGAATGATCCCCACGGAGCAGGGGCGGCATTTCATTGAGCAGGCCGAGCGGGTGCTGCGGGAGGTGTCGCGGCTGGACCAGAGCGTCCAGGAAGAGCAGGCGCGCTGTGCCGAGCTGCGGGTCATCATCCCCCACGCCACCTATGCCTCCTATGCGGCGGTGGATTATCTGGAACAGGCCGCTTCGCTGGAGCGTCTCCATGTTCACATCCGGGAGGGCGGCTCCATGGAAGCGCTGGATTTTGTGCTGCGGCGGGGCTATCATCTGGCGCTGCTGCGGTACGCCATTGAGGACGACGAACACTACACCCACTACTGCACCCGGCGGGGGCTGAAAATGGAACCGGTGATGGATTTCGAGTACGCCCTGCTCACCAACCGGGATGGCCCGCTGGCAAAGCATGAGGTCCGGGACCTGGCCCAGCTGGACAAATATCTGGAGATCCTCCACGACGATTTCCAGCTGCCCGGCGAGGACGGCGGCGACGGGGTGCGCTGGCATGTCAACCCGGAGCGCCGCATCCATGTGTACGAGCGGTGCAGCCAGTTTTCCATCCTCCAGCGGCTGCCCACGGCCTACATGTGGGCGTCCCCCATGCCCGGCAAGGCGCTGGAACAGTATCATCTGGTGCTGAAGCACTGCCCCGCCCAGCGGCAACGGATGCGGGATGTGCTGGTCTACCCCGACAAGGGCAGCCTGCGGACCGAGGAGCAGACGTTTGTGGACCTGCTCCATAAGCAGGCCGAGCAGACCATGAAGTGAGGACCGACAGCCTTCTTCCGTCCGGCGGGACGGAGGGAGGCTGTCTTTCTTGACTTCAAAAAGATCGTCTGCTCGCCCAAAAATGAGAAATCGGACAGAATGCACAAAAATGACGTGAAAAATTTGTCAAACTGCACTTCAGGGAAGCGAAAGAGACCGGAAAACGATTTCGGGAAGATAAAATCAATGATGCTTCGCTGAAAATAAAACACCGAAATCCCGACAGGAATCAGGGCTATATGTTTTTTGATATGCAGGCTATTCCGGAAGGATATTACCCGGTTTATGAAAAATGTGTTAACATGAAACCAAGGATTGGCCGTGGGCGGAAGAATGGGTCCGCCCGCGAGCAAAAAGGAGGTTTCTGGTATGATTAGTTTCTTACTCTGTCTCGCGATCCTGATCATCGGCTATTTTGTTTATGGCAAGATCGTTGACAACACGTTCGGACCGGACGACCGTGAAACTCCTGCTGTCCGCATCAACGACGGCGTTGACTACGTTGTGATGCCTCAGTGGAAGCTGTTCCTCGTTCAGTTGCTGAACATTGCCGGCTTGGGACCCATCTTCGGTGCCCTGCAGGGCGCTCTGTGGGGTCCTGTGGTGTTCCTGTGGATCACCTTCGGTACTATCTTTGCCGGCGGCGTACATGATTACTTCTCCGGCATGATGAGCGAGCGCAATGATGGCGCATCCATCGCCGAGGTCACCGGCAAGTACCTCGGACCCGTGATGCAGAACATCATGCGTGTGTTCTCTGTCGTGCTGCTGATCATGGTCGGTACCGTGTTCGCAGTCGGCCCTGCAGGCCTGATCGTGACGCTGTGCAAGAACAACGGCGTGTCCGGCCCTCTGGCCACCACCCTGTTCTGGCTGATCATCATCCTGGTCTACTACTTCATCGCAACCTTTATCTCCATCGATGCCATTATCGGTAAGATCTACCCCGTCTTCGGTATCTGCCTGATCATCATGGCTGTGGGCGTTATCTTTGGTATCTTCACCAACCCCGCTTACACCATCCCCGAGATCTGGGCAAACTTCAGCAATATGCACCCCTCTAACACTCCGATCTGGAGCTTCATGTTCATCACCGTTGCCTGTGGTGCTATCTCCGGCTTCCACTCCACCCAGTCGCCTCTGATGGCCCGCTGCATGAAGAGTGAGAAGCAGGGTCACTTCGTATTCTACGGTGCAATGGTCAGCGAGGGCATCATCGCTCTGATCTGGGCTGCTGCCGGCTGCGCACTGTACACCATTACCGACGGCAAGATGGTCGGTCTGGCCGAGGCTCTGGCTGCCGGTCAGTCTGCCGCTATCTACGACGTCTGCCTCAAGACCATGGGTAAGGTTGGCGTGGCACTGGCTATGATCGGTGTCGTTATCTGCCCCATCACCTCCGGTGATACCGCCTTCCGTTCCGCTCGTCTGACCCTGTCCGACTGGCTCAAGATCGATCAGGACAGCTACGCAAACCGCCTGAAGCTCTGCATCCCCGTGCTGGGCGTTGGTGCCTTCCTTGGCATCGGCAACGCACTGGGCTTCATCAACTACACTGTCATCTGGCGTTACTTCAGCTGGACCAACCAGACGCTGGCTATGATCGTCCTGTGGGCTGCTTCCATGTACCTGTTCAAGGAGAAGAAGAACTTCTGGATCACCGCCGTGCCTGCTACCTTCATGAGCGCTGTGTCCTGCACCTACTTCGTGCTGGCTCCCGAGTGCCTGGGCAAGATGATCAACACCTATGCGGACGGCAAGCTGGTGGCTTACAACACCGCCGTTGCTTACCCCATCGGCATCGTCTTTGCCATCGCAATGCTGGCTCTGTTCCTCCATGCTACCAAGAAGCATACCGCTTCCAAGGCATAAGGAACTGACGGCTCCATATTTCCGTAAGTAACCTGCGCCCGCCGCTGCCTGACCGTACAGCGGCGGGCGCTGTTTTTTAAAAAATCAGGGCTTGCAATTGCCCCCGTCCCGTGGGAAAATAGGGGCGTAGAATTTAAAGCAAAGAAGGGAACTACCCATGATTTTCAAACCCGCACAGCTGGGCATGGCAAAGCTTGACCCGCAGGAGCTGGAGGCAGACAAAAAAGCCTGCCGGAAGATCGGCCCCTGCGGCGTGGGCAAAAAGGCGCTGTACCTGAACAGCTTTTACATCGACCGCCGCTATTATCTGCCTTACAGCAGCATCACCCGGGTGTTCAAGCGGGTGGCTATGAGCTCCGGCGGCTTTTCCGGCAAGGGCGTGTTTGCCTCCATGGCGTATCTTGTGGTGGAGTACGACGGCGGCAAGCAGAAGCAGTGCAACTTCAAGGACGAGCGGGACGTGGACGCCCTGCTGGAGCTTCTGGCAAAGGAGCAGCCGCAGCTGAAACTGCTCAGCGCCGCCGGAGAGCAGGCCCTGCAGAAAAAAGAGGAAGAGAAGGCCGCCCGCAAGCTGCCGGAACTGTCTGAGGACGCAAAGCACAGCATGACCGTCTTGCGCAGGGCCAAGGAGTATCTGGAGGAAAAGCCTGCACTCTCTGAAGAACTCAGCACCGCCGAGCGCCGGAAGCGGGCACAGCTCAAGAGCAAGCCGGTCTACCGGTATGTTGCACTGGCCATTTTTGTCATGGGCATCGTGGCGGCGGCCTATGGTCTGTACGCCATCGTGAACCATGTGGGCAGCTACGGCATCTACTTTGCCCTGTTCGGCTTTGCAGCCATCTTCCTGTTCTCCAGCTACAACATGCTGCCCACCGCCCGCAACAACAACAGCTCCATCATGAAGCGCGCGGACCGTGCGGAAGCCGCCATGGCCGAGTATGTGAAGCATTACCCCAACGGCGCATTCCCGGTGCCGTCCATCTACGCACACCCCATCGTCCTGAAGCGGATGATGGATGCCGTGGAGGAAGGAAAGGCTGTTACCGTGCCCGAGGCACTGGCGGCCGTCAAAGCCCGCCTGCAGTCCCTGAACGCCGATGTTCAGGTGGAGCAGGAGGAGTATGACGAGGTGGTGGCCATCAAGGCCATGTTCCTGAACCACGACTACCAGTAAAAAAACACACAAAAACGGGGCCGCTGCGTGATGTGCAGCGGCCCCGCTTTTTGCTTCTTACAGTTTTACAGGGAGGTGAGCAGCGGTTCGCGGAAGATCCGCATGGCCTGCCGGTAGCAGCGGACGAAGTAGACGATCTCGGCAAAGGCCGTGAGGGTCCAGGAGCAGGGGTACAGCAGGTAGAGCGAGGGGATGGTGTGGAAGTGGGCAAAGATGGTGTAGACCCAGATCACCCGGAACACACAGGACCCCAGGATCACGATGACGGTGGGGACGATGGTTTTGCCCAGCCCGCGGGAGGCGGCGATGGTGCAGTCCATGAAGGCGGAGATGCAGTAGGTCAGACCCATGACCCCCACGCGCTTCATCCCGGCATCGATGACGGCCGGTTCGGTGGTGAACAGGGCCAGGAACTGCCGCCCGAAGAGGAACAGGCTGCCGCCCAGCAGCAGACCGGCCCCGAAGGAGTAGGCCAGCGAGATGAAGTAGCTCTTCCGGACCCGGTCCGGCTTGCCTGCGCCGTAGTTCTGGCTCATGAAGCTGGCGCAGGCCATGTAGAAGGCCGCCATGCAGTCGTAAATGAGGTTGTCGGCGTTGGCAGCGGCGCTGTTGCCCTTGACCATGAGGGAGTCGAAGGAGTTGACACCGGCCTGGATGAAGAGGTTGGCAATGGCGAAGATGGCGTTCTGGAATCCGGCCGGGAGACCGAGGGCCAGAATGCTCCGGGTGGTGGCACCGTCCAGCCGGACCTCTCGGAAATGCAGGGCGTAGCAGTCCTGCACCCGGGTCAGGGCATGAAGGATCAGCCCGGCCGACACGCACTGCGAGATGGCACTGGCCAGCGCCACACCGGCCACATCCAGCCGGCAGACGATGACGAAGAAGAGGTTGAGCAGGATGTTCAGCACACCGGCAATGGTGAGGAAATACAGGGGCTTGCGGGTGTCCCCGATGGCGCTGAAGATGGCGTTGCCGAAGTTGTAGAGCGCCAGCGCAGGCATGCCCAGAAAATAGACCCGCAGATAGAGGATGGCACCGGGCAGCAGGTCCTCCTTGGTGTTCAGCAGCCGCAGCAGGGCCGGGGAGCCCAGGATGCCCACGAGCAGCAGCACCGCACCGGCGATGAGGCTGACGAGGAAGGCTGAGTGAACGGTGCGGCGGACGTCATCGGCGTGCCGCGCGCCGTAAAAGCGGGCCACCAGCACATTGATGCCGTTGCTCAGGCCGATCAGGAAGCCAGTGAACAGGGTGACGAAGATGCTGGTGGAGCCCACCGCGCCCAGCGCTGTGGAACCGGCAAACCGGCCAACCACTGCCACGTCCGACAGGTTGAACAGCACCTGCAGCAGGTTGGACAGCGCCAGCGGCAGGCTGAACAGAAGGATCTGCTTTGCCAGCGGCCCTTCGGTCAGGTTTTTTGCATTTGATTTCATGTTCCGATTTTCCTTTTCCTTTCCAGTGGTGCCCGCGCACACCGAGGCACATGCCTATTATAAGGCAGTCCGGCGGTTTTGCAAGCGGGAAAACAGAAAAGTCGAAGAATACCATTTGCATTTTTGCGCTGTCTGTGCTATACTATCTTACACTGGTTCACCAGTAAACGTGCGATCGTAGCTCAGCTGGATAGAGCGTTCGGCTCCGACCCGGAAGGCCAGAGGTTCGAATCCTCCCGGTCGCACCAGAACAAAAGATCCGGACCCTTCTCTTCGGAGAGGGGTCCGGATCTTTTTTGCGTTCTGGGGATCGTCAAAAAGGAGAAGCGCGGTATGAGGATCGGAGATCAGAAGGGAATGACCCCCAGAAGGGCAGAAGCTCTACCTGCAGTACGGGATCACCGGTGTGCGGGGACAGGTGGAGGCAGGCCTCCCGGCGGTGCGGGACTACGGCCTGCCGGCCCTGGAAAACGGCCTTGCGCAGGGATACGATCTGAACCGCTCCGGCTGCGGGGCCCTGCTGGCCATCCTGGCCAACAGCACCGATACCAATATCATTGCCCGTTCCAGCCGCGAACGTCAGCAGGCACTGGTGCAGGAGCTGAAAGCCCTGCTGACCCGGACGCCCTACCCGGACGAAGCGGCCCTTGCGGCGCTGGATGACAGCTTCCGCGCCGAGCGGCTCTCGCCCGGCGGCAGTGCCGATCTGCTGGCACTGACCTATCTGCTCTACTTCTTCAAAACGGAGGACAACGGCCATGTCTGAATATACCATTTCTCAGGTCTACCCCGGAGACAAAACCACCCTTGCCCAGATCGACGCCCTGCTTCAGCAGGAGGGGATCCGCCGGGACGGCAATCTGGACTATACCTGCGCCATGTTCGATGAAAACTATCAGGTCATCGGCACCGGCAGCTGCTTCGGCAACACCCTGCGGTGCTTTGCTGTCAGCGGTGACCATCAGGGCGAGGGCCTGCTGAACCAGATCATCACCCACCTCATCGAGGTCCAGTGCGCCCGGGGCAATCTGCGCCTGTTCCTGTATACCAAGGCGAAGAGTGCCAAATTCTTCGGGGACCTCGGGTTCTACGAGATCGCCCGGGTGGAGGATACGCTGGTCTTTATGGAGAACCGCCGGGACGGCTTCGGGAGCTATCTGCGGGAGCTGGAAAAGACAAAGACCGGGGGCAGAAGCGCCGCGCTCGTCATGAACGCGAACCCTTTCACCCTCGGTCATCAGTACCTGGTGGAGACGGCGGCGGCCGCCTGTGATACCCTGCATCTCTTTGTGGTCAGTGAGGACGCCAGCCTGGTCCCCTTTGCTGTGCGCAAAAAGCTGGTGGCAGAGGGCGTGAAGCACCTGCCCAACGTGATCCTCCACGACAGCGGCCCCTATATCATTTCCAATGCCACCTTCCCCAGCTACTTCCTCAAGGATGAGGCGGCGGTCATCGACGGCCACGCCCGGCTGGATCTGGCGGTCTTTACCCGGATCGCAAAAGCCCTGAACATCACCGCCCGCTATGTGGGCGAGGAGCCCACCAGTCAGGTGACGGGGCTGTACAACCAGATCATGTGTGAGCAGCTGCCCAAAGCCGGCATCGACTGCATCGTGGTGCCCCGCAAGGAGGCCAACGGCAGAGCTATCAGCGCTTCTACCGTCCGCCAGTGCCTGCAGACCGGGGACTGGGATACCCTGGAAACGCTCCTGCCCCGGACGACGCTGGATTATTTCCGCAGCCAGGAAGCAGCGCCGGTGCTGGAACGCATCCGCAAGGCGGGGAATGTGGTGCATTATTAAAAGAAATCAGCCCTTGCGGTTCCGCTGCCAGATGAGGTAAAGGCCGTCCGTGATCAGATTTTCCCGGTAGAGGATGTCTGTGCGGCAGGCGTCCCGGATCGTCCGGGGAAGATTGCCGGTCGCGTAGAAGCGGATCTCCGGGCTGAGTTCGGCCCGGAACCGGTCGGCCAGACCGTCCAGCAGCCCGGCCGTGCCCAGCACAAAGCCGTTCTGCAGGCAGGCGGCGGTGTTCCGCCCCAAAATCGAAGAGGAAGCCGGGGCCGAAAGATCGATCTGGGGAAGCTGGGCGGTCTTCTGCACCAGCGCGGACAGGGAGAGCTGGGGCCCGGGCAGGATCACGCCGCCCACCAGCTCCTGCCGGTCGTTGACGGCCATGATCGAGATCGCGGTATCGGCAGAGATCACGGCCAGCGGCCCGGTGCCCTCTGCCAGTGCGGCCACAGCGCCGCAGAGCAGCTCGGCACCCAGCTGGGCCGGGTTGTCCAGCCGCAGCCGGATCCCGCTTTTCAGGCCGGGCCCTACCGTCAGGATGCGGGCAGAACAGAGCATCCGCAGCGCTGCCAGCACCCGGCCGGTCAGAGCGGGCACTACACTGCCCAGGATGCCGCCCGCGATCCGCTCCGGTGCCACATGGTACAGGGAGAGCAGGTTCAGCAGGTTCATGGCGTATTCGTCCACAGTGGCCGCAGGACTGGAGTGCAGCCGCCCGCTGAACTGTAAGGTGTCGTGTTCGTACCCGGCAATGGTGATATGCGTGTTGCCGATGTTGACCGTCAGGATCATGGTCAGGGTCCCCCTTGCCTTTATAATGTATTTATATAATATAACACCCACCCGGAAACTGCAAGAGCATCTCCCCCTGGCAGGGGGAGACGGCACGGCCGCGGCCGTGCCGGAGGGGGAAAACCTGCCCGTTTGCTGCCGTCTGGAAGAAAAACGAAAAAACCTGAAAAAATCTGCAGAAAAGTGTTGACAAGGGCGCAGGAGTATGGTATTATACTTGAGCGCCAAGGGCCGCCGGAAAGAA
>CAKSZU010000031.1 GCA_934526125.1 uncultured Faecalibacterium sp.
TCGTCCAGCTTGTTCTGGTAGTTGTTGTTCTCGTTGGCGTTGATGGTCCACTTGACGGTGGTGCCGTCCTTCAGGGTAGTGGTGGACTTGTCGTCGGCGATGGAGGCGACTTCGGGGTAATAATCATTGAAACGGCTCTGGAACTCATCGTTCCAGCACCAGATGTTCAAGATCTTGCCCTGTGCGGCAGAAGCATCGACAGCCGCCGAGGAAGCGGGTGCGGAGGATGCGGTACTGGTGGAAGAAGAGGAGCCGCCGCAGGCGCTCAGCGCGGCAGTGATGGTGACTGCACCGGAAGCCAGCAGGAAATTACGACGCGAAATCTTTCTCATAATGAAAAACCTCCTTCAATGGTTTTTGTAATAAGAGTCTTTTCCTTGAAAGCTCCGGTCCGCCCGGAGCTCATTGCAACAAATTCAGATCTCTGCCACGGAGTCTCCTGTCAGCAGATGTCCCGTCACCGGGATCTGTTCGGCCAGTGTCACGCGGGGATGCTCGATCATCTGCACCAGCTTGTCCGCCGCCATCCGGCCCAGCATCTTTGTATTCTGCTGCCAGGTCACCAGCTGCGGGCTCATCACCCGGGAAAGGAAGATCCCGTCATAGCCCATGACGGAGATATCCTGCGGGATGCGCATCCCCGCTTCCGCAATGGCCTTGTAGCCGCCCATGGCCGAGAAGTCATCGGGGAACAGGATGCAGGTGGGCCGCTGCGGCAGCGCCAGCAGCGCCCGGGTCTCCTGTGCGCAGCGCTCCGGGTCGTGATACACGCCGGTGCGCACATATTCTTCCGGGATGTTCAGCCCCAGCTCCTCGCAGCTCTTGTAAAAGCCCGCCAGACGGTTCTCGGTGACCGCCGTCCGCTCGCCATGGATCAGGGCGATCCGGCGGTGGCCCCGGGCGTAGGCGTAGCGCACCAGCGCCGAAAGCCCGTTGACGTTATCGGAAAGGACTGCCATCCGGTTGTTGAATATGTGGTCGATGGTCACCACCGGCACATCGCTGTTGATCAGCTCCACCACCTGGGGATCGTTGAAGTCCACGCAGGCGATCACCGCACCGTCCACCCCCCGGTAGTGGCAGTGTTCCAGATAGGTCATAGTCCTGCCGCCGAGGTTCCGGTTGATGAAGGTGATGTCGTAGCCCAGCTTTTCCACCTGGACCTTGAAGCTGTCCAGCACCGCCGAGAAGTACTCGTGGGCCAGGCCGCTCTGCCGTTCGTCCACGAACAGGACGCCCAGGTTGTAGGTCCGGTTGGTCTTCATAGAGCGGGCCGCCATGTTGGGCACATAGCCCATCCGGCGTGCCGCCTCGCGGATACGGTCGCGGGTGGCGGCGGAGATGTCCGGCTGCCCGTTGAGCGCCTTGCTCACCGTGGCCACCGAGACGCCGCATTCCTGCGCCAGATCTTTCAGAGATGACATTTTGCCGCCCTCCTCCCGAGGGTCTGCCCGGAAGGGTTCCGCCGCAGGCTCTCAATCGTTTTCGCAATTTCACTATATCGCACTTTACACGAAAAATCAAGCGCAAAGTAAAAAGTTTTTAGTTCAACTGAGTTTTTTCGGCAGTTTGTGTCTTTTCGAGCCGGACAGATTATGCACTCTGTCTCGTTTTCGTTACATTTCGTTACCGTTCGATAAGGTTTTCGTAACAGCGGCGCTTTCTTCTCCTGAACTGCACCGGGATCGTCTGTTGTATATTTCAGGTCCCCTCTTGCTTTTTGCCGTAGGATAGACTATTCTTAGTGTAACAACCCCCTCCTTTTGTTCGGGCCGTAAATTCTAAATCGTTTTCGCAAACCAATGATTTCAGCATTTCCGGTTTTCCATAAAGGAGGAACAAGGCTATGAGATTCGGACATTTTGATGATGCGCGCCGGGAATATGTGATCGACACGCCCCGCACCCCGCTGCCGTGGATCAACTACCTCGGCAGTGAGGATTTCTTCAGTCTGGTGTCCAACACCGGCGGCGGATACAGCTTTTACCGGGACGCCCGGCTGCGCCGGATCACCCGCTACCGCTACAACAATTCGCCCCTGGACATGGACGGCCACCGCATCTACATCAACGACGGCGGGGTCATCTGGAACCCGGGCTGGCAGCCCACCAAAACCGAGCTGGACGCCTACACCTGCCGCCACGGTCTGGGCTATACCCTGCTGGAGGGCGAGAAGAACGGCATCGCCGCCCGGCAGGAGCTTTTCGTGCCCCGGGGCGACGCCTGCGAGATCGACCGTCTGACCCTGACCAACCGGACCGACGCCCCCCGCACCCTGGATGTATTCAGCTATGTGGAGTTCTGCCTCTGGGACGCCATGGACGACAGCTCCAATTTCCAGCGCAACTTTTCCACCGGTGAAGTAGAAGTGGTGGAAAACGCCATCTATCACAAGACCGAATACCGGGAGCGCCGGGACCACTACGCCGTGTTCTGGTCCAATACCCCCGTCACCAGCTTCGACACCAGCCGGGATGCTTTCTGCGGCGTCTACGGCGGCCCGGCCGCCCCGGAGGCCGTCCTTGCCGGGCACTGCTCCGACAGCATTGCCCACGGCTGGGCCCCGGTGGGTGCCCACCATTTCCACATCACCCTGGCCCCCGGCGAGAAGAAGAGCATCATCTTCGGGCTGGGCTACATCGAGAACCCGCAGGAGGAAAAGTTCACCGCCCCCGGCGTCATCAACAAGGCCCGGGCCGAGGCCATGATGGCCCGCTATGCCACCGACGAACAGGTGGATGCCGCCCGCCAGGCGCTGGCCGATTACTGGCAGGATCTGCTCTCCGGCTGGCAGCTCCGCTCCGGGGAGGAGAAGCTGGACCAGATGGTCAGTCTGTGGAACCAGTACCAGTGCATGGTCACCTTCAATATGAGCCGTTCGGCCAGCTACTACGAAAGCGGCATCGGCCGCGGCATGGGCTTCCGGGACAGCTGTCAGGATCTGCTGGGCTTCGTCCACATGATCCCCTCCCGGGCACGCCAGCGCATTCTGGACATCGCCGCCACCCAGTTCGAGGACGGCAGCGCCTACCACCAGTACCAGCCCCTGACCAAGAAGGGCAATCGGGACGTGGGCAGCGGCTTCAACGATGACCCGCTGTGGCTCATCGCCGGTACCGCCGCCTACCTGCGGGAGACCGGCGACTGGGATATCCTGAACGAGCCGGTGGCCTTCGACAACGACGAGAGCAAGGCGCAGCCCCTGATGGAGCATCTGCGCCGGAGCTTCAACTACACCCGCACCCATCTGGGCCCCCACGGCCTGCCCCTGATCGGCCGGGCCGACTGGAACGACTGCCTGAACCTGAACTGCTTCTCGGAGCATCCGGGCGAGAGCTTCCAGATCACCGGCCCCAGCGAAGGCCCCGTGGCCGAGAGCGTGTTCATCGCCGGAATGTACGTCAAATACGGCCATGAATACGCCCAGCTCTGCGACCACCTCGGCCTGACGGAAGAGGCTGCCGCCGCCCGCAGCAGCATCGACGCCGTGGAGCAGGCCGCCCTGACCGCCGGGTGGGACGGTGCATGGTTCCGCCGGGCCTACGATGCCTTCGGTGCCCCCGTGGGCAGCAAAGAATGCGAGGAGGGCCAGATCTTCATCGAGCCCCAGGGCATGTGCGTCATGGCCGGGATCGGCAAGGAGACCGGACAGGCCGAAGCGGCCCTGAAGAGCGTGGAGGAGCGGCTGGATACGAAGTACGGCGTTGTCCTGCTCCAGCCCGCCTATACCAAATATCAGCTCAACCTGGGCGAGATCTCCAGCTATCCCCCGGGATACAAGGAGAACGCCGGCATCTTCTGCCACAACAACCCCTGGATCAGCTGCGCCGAGACCGTGCTTGGCCACGGCGACCGGGCCTTTGCAGTCTACAAAAAGACCTGCCCCGCCTACATTGAGGACATCTCGGAGATCCACCGCACCGAGCCCTACGTTTACAGCCAGATGGTGGCCGGGCGCGATGCCCCCACCTTCGGCGAAGCCAAGAACAGCTGGCTCACCGGCACGGCCGCCTGGACCTTCGTCAATGTGAGCCAGTACATCCTGGGCATCCAGCCCACCCTCGACGGCCTGCGCGTGGACCCCTGCATCCCCCACACCCTGACCGGCTACACCGTCACCCGCCGCTACCGCGGGGCCGTGTACCAGATCCGGGTCGAGAACCCCGACGCCGTCCAGAAGGGCGTTGCCTCTGTCACCGTCAACGGGACCCCCATTGCAGGCAACCTGCTGCCCCTCGCCGCCCCCGGTGAAACGGTAGACGTCCTGGTGCGGATGGGATGAATCCGCCCCGGAACATGATTTTCTGACCTTTATACGCAAACAGGCCCCGCTGCCGGTCAGAAGGCAGCGGGGCCTGTTCTGTTTTGATGCATTCACGGAATCGTGCGGAAAGCGGGTCAGCGGTTATAGACCTCTTCGTTCAGCAGGCCCTCGCTCTTGGCGACGCAGATGCTGGCGACGGCGTCGCCCACCACGTTCAGGGAGGTGACCAGCATCTCGATGGGGCGGTTGATGGCGAGGATCAGGGAGTAGGCCAGCAAGGCACCGTCATTGACGAAGCCCACGCCGGACAGGATGGTGAAGAGGATGACGGCACCGGCACCGGGGGCGGCGGGGGTGCCCACGGACGCCAGCAGAGCCAGCAGGGCGACCACCACCAGCTGACCGGGGGTGACGTTGTAACCGGCGCAGCCTGCGATAAAGACGGTGGCGATGACCTGCATGATGGCGGTGCCGTCCATGTTGATGGTCATGCCCAGCGGCAGGACGAAGGAGGCGATGCTCTCATCCACGCCGAACTCTTCCTCGTTGACCTTGATGTTCAGGGGCAGGGTGGCGGCGCTGGAGGAGGTGGAGAAACCAAAGACGGCCACATTGGCGATCTTCTTGATGAAGGTGATGGGGTTCAGCTTTGCGCCCAGTGCGATGACCAGCGGGTATGCCACCACCAGAAACACCACCAGCAGCACCACGGTGACCACCACATAGACCAGTGCGGGCTTGAGGTAGTCGATGCCGTAGATGGCAAAGGTGCGGGTCAGCAGCACAAAGACGGCGAAGGGGGCGAAATTGGTGACGATGAAGTTCAGGAACACGACCACCACGTCATTGACCTCGCCCAGCAGGCGGCGCAGGGTGGAGGTGCGGCTCTCGCCCAGGACGTTCATGCTCAGGCCGGTGGCCACAGCCAGAAAGACCGACGACAGGACCGCACCGTTGCTGCCGAAGGCAGTGATGATGTTGGAGGGGATGATGTTCAGCACCACGTTCAGGGGGTTGGAGCCGGTGGAGCCGGAAGCCTCGGCCAGGCCCTCGATGTGGGCGTTGAACAGGCCCATGGAGAAGGTCACATAGCCCACCGTGCTGGCCAGCAGCAGGGCCAGGAAGGAACACAGCAGGAACCAGAACAGCGTCTTGGCCGAGATGCGGCCCATGGTGCGGGTGTCGGCGATGCTGCCGATGGCCAGGGCGATGGAGGTGAACACCATGGGGATGATGACCAGCTGCAGCGCCTTGATGAAGAGCTGTCCGATGATGTAGAAGATACCGAAGGTGCTCTCGGCACCCTCTGCGGTGATGTCCTGGAACAGCAGGTTGTTGATGGCGGTCCAGGTCTCGGCGTGGCCGCCTGCGTTCAGATGCTCGCGCAGGAGCATGAAGGCCAGACCGGCTGCCAGACCGCAGACCAGCGAAATTGCCATCCGTTTGGCAAGGGAGATTTCAGACTTCTTTTTGGTTTCCTTTGTTTCCATAATACCTTTCCTCACAGTACCGGGTGAATGTTCACACTTTGTCTATGTTAGCACAGCCGGACTTTCCGCACAAGGGCCGGAGCGGGAAAATCCTCTATTTTTTGAGATAAGTATGACTTTTTCGATCTTCTGTCCGGCGCAGGGCCGCAAAAAAGCACCCGGAAGCGGGAGCGCTTCCGGGTGCCGGGAACAGTTATGCCTTGAATCGGAGCATCGGGGTGCCTGCGGGAACATCGCCGCTGGCGGCCACCGTCATCTCCGGCAGGTCGTCGCCGTTGGTCACGATGATGGCCGTGGCGGTGGGGTGGTTGGCGGCACGGATGGCGGCCAGGTCCACCTTCAGCAGCGGGGTGCCGGCCTTGACCTTGGCCCCCTCCTTGGTCAGGGACTCGAAGCCCTTGCCCTTCATCTCCACGGTATCCATGCCCACATGGATCAGCAGCTCGATGCCGTCATCGCTCATCATACCGACAGCGTGCAGGCTTTCGGGCACCTGGGTCACGGTGCCGTCAAAGGGAGCATACACGGTATCGCCGGTAGGCTCGATGCCGCAGCCGGGGCCGAGAATGGCCGATGCAAAGGTCTCGTCCGGCAGCTGGTCCAGCGGGATCACCTTGCCGTCAATGGGGGACATCACCGTCATCTTCTCGCCGGAAAATTTGGTCTGGGCAGCAGCCTTGCCGCCAAACAGCTTGTCAAAAAAGCCCATAGTTCATTACCTTCCTTCCACGCTGCAAAAAATGCGCGTTCCTTATCCAGTTTAAGATAGCATACCCCGCCCGAAATTGCAATCCGCATCCTGCACAAAGAGCCGCGCCGATGTTCGTCAGTCTGCCTTACATCAGCTCCAGCAGCGCGTTGACCTCTTCCATCCGGGTGGCCCAGCTGGTGGCGATGCGGACCACGGTGTGGGTGTCGTCGTACTTTTCCCAGAAGCCGAACTTTGCCTTGCCTTCCAGCGCGGCCAGCTGCTCGTTGGACAGGACGATGAACACCTGATTGGTGGGGGAATCCATGAAGAACTGGTAGCCCTTTTCCGCCAGGCCCTTCTTCAGGACGGCGGCGGTCTCAATGGCATTTTTGCTGATGGTCCGGTACAGGTCATCGGTGAACAGCACATCGAACTGGATGCCCAGCAGGCGGCCCTTGGCCAGCAGGGCACCCTGCTGTTTGACCATGGTCATAAAGTGGGCCGGTGCGCCGTGGGGGAACACCACGGCCTCGCCGCACAGCGCGCCCACCTTGGTGCCGCCGATGTAGAACACGTCCGTCAGCTTTGCGATATCCTCCAGCGTCACGTCCGTGCCCTCGGCCATCAGGCCGTAGCCCAGCCGGGCACCGTCCATGAACAGGGGCATGTGGTACTTGTGGCAGACGGCGGACAGCGCTTCCAGCTCGGCCTTGGTATACAGGGTGCCGTACTCCGACGGGTGGGAGATGTACACCATGCCGGGGAACACCAAATGATCCATGTTGCCGTCGGCATAGAAGGTGCTGCACCAGTCCTCCACCGTCCCGGCCGCCAGCTTGCCGTTGGTGTGGGGCAGGCCGATGACCTTGTGGCCGGTGAACTCAATGGCCCCGGCCTCATGGGCCGCCACATGGCCGGTGGAAGCGGCCAGAACGCCCTCCCAGCGGCGGAGCATGGAGCCGATGACGATGGCGTTGCTCTGGGTGCCGCCGGAGATGAACCAGACGTCCGCCTCCGGGCAGCCGCAGGCCGCGCGGATCTTCTCCCGGGCGCTGGCGCAGTAGGGGTCCGTCCCGTAGCCGGACACTTTTTCAAAATTGGTCTCCACCAGTTTCTGCAGGATGGCCGGATGGGCACCCTCGCAGTAGTCGTTTTCAAAATACAGCATCGTTCTTCCCTCGCTCTTTTTTAAGGTTCTTCTATATTATCCGTCTTTTGCGCGGGGTTGTCAATCGGCAAGCTTCTGTGCCTTTTTCCAGGTCCGGATGACCGTGGTGCGGCTGACCGCATCCTCGGGCTTTTCGTCCGCCGGCAGCAAGTCCTGTTCCACGGCCCAGGTCATAGCCTGCTGCGTCTCGGACGCATCCGCAGGCAGCAGGGCGGCAGGGGCGGGCTTTCCGGCGTTGTTCCACACCAGCAGGGCCAGCTCCCCGGCATTCTCCGGGATGGCGGCACCTTCGGGCAGCAACTTGATCAGGTACAGTTCCGTTCCCACCTGATAGCCTGCATAGCCAATGGCGGCAGCGCCCACGCCTGCCGTGGCGACCATTCCCACCGCGCCCAGCACATCCGGGGCGCTTTCTTCCACTACCGGCTCCTCCGGCGCAGGTTCTGGTTTCGGGTCGGGTTTCGGCTCCGGGTCAGGGTCCGGTTTCGGAGGTTCCGGTTTTTGGTTGCCTAAGAAAATCACTTTATTGTCCTTTGTCAGCATCTCCAGAACATCGTTTCCTGACCCTGTATGATTTTTCAGCAGTTCCGTCCACATCTCCTTGGTGCCACCGTAAGTGATACTGTCCAAACTGCCCCAGGTGTCTTCGTCAGTTTCCTCATCATAACTCCAAATGTCAAATGCAGACTGGCCAATGGATTCAATCGTTTCCGGGATCGTAATGCTCTCCAAACTGGTGCATGCACTGAAAGTTGTCACCGGGATCTCCGTCATGCCGCGCGGAAAAGCAATGCTCTTCAACGCAGTGCAGCCCTCAAAAACACCGTATCCCATTTCGGTGATCGTGTTCGGGAGATTGATCGTTGTAAGGTTTTCGCATCCGGAAAAAGCCGCTTCTCCGATAGAGGTCAGTTTTGCCTCAATGTTCACCGTTGTGATGTCGTAGCAGTTATCATTGCTGTTATGAACATTGCTATATGGTGAAAAAGCGTATTCTCCGATTGCCGTGACAGGATGTCCGCCGACGGTTTCCGGGATCGTGACCGATGTGCCGGTTCCGGTATATGCCACAATGGCAGCGTTTCCGGCATCATCCAGTGTATACTGATAGTTTCCGTCTGTCTTTGTCTCTTCCGGACCAACATAATTTCCCGCAAACGCTGGGACGGCACCGGCGGGGAGGAGGGCCGTCAGCATACAGACGGCCAGCAGAAAACTGATCCAGCGTTTTTTCATCATTCAACATTCCTTTCTTTCCATATCCAGAATTATAGCGCCGGAAGCCCGGGCGGTCAAGCGGCGGGAAGCCAGCCTTTACTGCATCTTTAGAAAAAATATGGTATACTGTATTTCTAGACAGGAATATAAATGGAGGGACCCTCTATGAAGCAGAAGTTCCGTTGGCATGACCTGCTGGTGCTGGCGGGGGTGTTCTGCGCCGCCTGTGCGGTGGTGGCCGGCACCCAGCAGATCACCGGCCGGATCGACGGTGTGGCGTCGATGGTGTTTGTCCTCGCTGTTTTTCTGGTGTCAATGTATACAGACGGCTATTATTATGGCCTGGCTGCTTCCCTCATCGGGGTGCTGGCCGTCAACTTTGCCTTCCGCTCGCCCTATTTCGCCTTCAACTTCACCCTGCCCGAGAACCTGTTCTCCGGGGCGGTGATGCTGGTGGTCTCCCTGATGACCAGCACCCTGACCACCCGGATCAAAAAGCAGGAACAGCTGCGGATGGAGAGCGAGACCGAAAAAATGCGGGCCAACCTCCTGCGGGCCGTCTCCCATGATCTGCGCACCCCCCTGACCTCCATCTACGGGGCCTGCTCCACGGTCATCGAAAATTATGACTCACTGGAAAAAGAGCAGAAGTTAAAACTTCTTGGCGAAGCCTGTTCCGACGCCCAGTGGCTGAACCGGATGGTGGAGAACCTGCTTTCGGTCACCCGCTTCGACGGCGGGCAGGTGGCGGTGCAGAAGACCCCCACCGTGCTGGAAGAGCTGATCGACAGCGTTCTGGTGCGGTTCCGCAAGCGCTACCCGGAGATCAAAGTCACATTGGACCTGCCCGACAGCTTCATCGTGATCCCCATGGACTCCATGCTGATCTCTCAGGTGCTGATCAACCTGCTGGAAAACGCCGCCCTCCATGCCGAGGGGATGACCCGGCTGACTTTGCGGGTGTTCACGCTGGACCGCCGGGCCGTGTTCGAGGTCTCGGATAACGGCTGCGGCATCCCGAAGGACCGGCTGCGCACCCTGTTCACGGGGATGCTGCCCTCCGACACCGGGGCCGACAGCGGCAAGCACGGCATGGGGATCGGGCTTTCGGTCTGCGCGGCCATCGTCAAGGCCCACGGCGGCGGCATCAAGGCCGAGAGCCGCCCCGGCGAAGGCACCACCATCCGGTTCTGGCTGGAAACGGAAAGCATCGATACGGAGGAAACCGAAGATGAGCAACAATAAGTTCAAAGTCCTTGTGGTCGAGGATGAGGCCAACATCTGCAGCTTTATCCAGACCCTGCTGGAAACCAACGGCTATCAGACGCTGGTGGCCAACACCTGCGATATGGGGCAGGTGCTGTTCACCTCCCACAACCCGGATCTGGTCATCCTGGATCTGGGCCTGCCGGACCGGGACGGGCTGGAGCTGATCCGTTTTGTGCGGCAGAAGTTCCTGACCCCCATCATCGTGCTGTCGGCCCGCACCACCGAACAGGACAAGATCGAGGCGCTGGACCTGGGTGCCAATGACTACATCACCAAGCCCTTCGGCACCGGCGAGCTGCTGGCCCGGGTGCGGGCGGCCCTGCGCACCAACCGCTTCGGGGTGCTGGGCGGGATGCCCGGCGGGGTGTTCCGGGCACAGGGGCTGGAGATCAACTACGAGCGCCGGAAAGTCTTTGTGAACGGCGCGGAGGTCCGGCTGACCCAGACCGAATACAACATCGTGGCCTTCCTCTCGGAGCATGCCGGCCGGGTGATGACCTATGCCGCCATCGTGCGGGCCATCTGGGGCGACACCGACTGCGGCAGCACCAAGAAGCTGCAGGTCAACATGGCCAACATCCGCAAAAAGCTGGGCAGTGTGCCCGGCCAGAACACCTATATCCTGAATGAACTGGGGGTAGGCTACCGGATGATCGATGAGGACACCGACACCAAAGCCGAACTCTGAGGAGGCATCATGGTCCCTGCTCTGATCCTTTTTGCCCTTACTTACCTTCTGATGCTGGCCCTGCCGCAGCACCGGCCCTTTGCCGCGCTGGGCGGGGCCCTTTTGTTTGTGCTGCTGGGGGCGGCGGGCTGGTGGGAGTTTACCCCGCAGGACGCCGCCCGGGCCATTGATTTCAACATCCTGCTGATGATGGCCGGGACCATGGGCACCGTCTCCCTCTTCATCGAGAGCCGGATGCCTGCCCGGATGGCCGAGCAGCTTTTGCTGCGGGTGCCCGATGTCCGGTGGGCTGTCTGCGTCCTGGCCCTCTTTGCCGGGGTCATCAGCGCCTTTGTAGACAATGTGGCCACCGTGCTGATGGTGGCCCCGGTGGGGCTGGTGCTGGCCCGGAAACTGGACGTCTCCCCGGTGCCGGTCCTCATCGCCATCGCGGTCTCCTCCAATTTACAGGGGGCCGCCACACTGGTGGGCGATACCACCAGTATCCTGCTGGGCAGCTTTGCCGGGATGAACTTCTTCGACTTTTTCTGGATGAAGGGGCGGCCCGGCATCTTCTTCGGGGTGGAACTGGGGGCGCTGGCCTCCCTGGGGGTGCTGCTGTTCCTCTTCCGGCACGAGACCCGGCCCGTCACCGCCCGGGTGGAGACGGAAGTCACCGACGACGTCCCCACCGCCCTGATGCTGCTGACGGTGGGACTGCTCATCGCGGTCTCCTTCCTGCCCCGGCTCTCCGGCGGGGTGCTGCTCACCCTCTACGGGCTGCGCAGCGGGCTGGTCTGTGCCGGGCTCTGCCTGTTCGGGGTGCTGCGAGCCTGCCTGCGCCGCCGGTCGCTGGCCCCGCTGGTCCATGTCGCCCGGGAGATCGACTGCGGCACCCTGTTGCTCCTGCTGGGGCTCTTCGTCCTCATCGAGGGCATCGGCCGGGCCGGGGTCATCGATGCCGCCGCCGGGCTGTTCTACCGCTTTTCCGGGGATGACCCTTTCCGGCTCTATACCCTGCTGGTAGCGGTCTCGGTGGGGCTGTCGGCCTTCATCGACAACATCCCCTATGTCGCCGCCATGCTGCCGGTGGTGCAGAGCATCGCCGCCCAGATGAACGGCGGCGCAGGCTTCCCGCCCGAGCTGTTCTATTTCGGGCTGCTCACCGGGGCCACCCTGGGCGGTAACCTGACCCCCATCGGGGCCTCGGCCAACATCGCGGCGCTGGGCATCCTCCGCCGTCAGGGCGAGACGGTGCGCACGGCCGATTTCCTGCGCATCGGGGTGCCGTTCACGCTGGCCGCCGTCTGCGCCGGGTATCTGTACCTGTGGCTGGTGTGGGGCCCTGCGGCGTGAGGAGTTTCTCCCGCCGTTTGCATTTTCAAGCTGCAGTTTGATGCGAAAAACCACGTTGGAGCAGTCAATTATGACAAACTTTTGAAGAAAAGTTTCTGTCTGCTAACTTTCCGCAAAGCTCTTGAAATTTTGCTGAACCGTGCTACAATAGCGGCAGAAACAGAGAAGCACTGTTCGACAATAGAGTCAAAGGAAGGTAAAACAACTATGGTTGATATGAAAAAGATCGCACTGTTCGCCGCTGGCACCCTGTTCGGTTCTGCCGGTTTCAAGATCCTGTCCAGCAAGGACGCCAAGAAGGTCTACACCCAGACCACCGCTGCCGTGCTGCGGATGAAGGACTGCACCATGGAGACCGTCAACAAGGTCCAGGAGCAGGCCGGTGACATCCTGGCCGACGCCAAAGCCATCAACGAGGCCCGCACCGCCGAGGCCGAGGCTGCCGTCATTGAGGACGCTGCTGAGGAGACTGCCGAGCCCGCCGAAAAGACGGTGGAATAAGCGCAACTGCCCAAGAGCCGCCTGCGGGCGGCTCTTTTTCATGAGGAAGGTCTGTCTGTTATGAAATGTCAAATTTTACATGAAGGCAAGGGCCGCATCCGTGTCCATGTCTGCAACGTGCGGATGACCCTGCACCGCGCCGACGTGCTGGAAGCATGGCTCAACAGCCGGGACGCCATCGAAAAGGCCGTGGTCTACGAGCGCACCGGCGATGTGGTGGTCACCTACGCCGGCAAGCGCTCCGACGCCGTGAAGGCGCTGGCCGCCTACCGGTTCGACGACCCCGAGCTGGACGCGCTTGTCACCAGCGCCGACAGCCGGAAGATCAATCAGGAATACCAGAGCCGGATGTGTGATCTGGTGGCGGGACACTTTTTCCGCAAGCTGTTCCTGCCGGCCCCCCTGCGGGCCGCCTACACGGTGTACCGCTCTCTGGGCTTTGTCTGGAAAGGCATCTGCTGCCTGTGGCGGCGGAAACTGGAAGTCGAGGTGCTGGACGCGCTGTCCATCGGCGTCTCGGTGCTGCGGGGCGATTTCGGCACCGCCGGTTCCGTCATGTTCCTGCTGAACCTGGGCTCCCTGCTGGAGGAGTGGACCCGGAAGAAGAGTCTGGATGATCTGGCCCGCAGCATGGCCCTGAACGTCGATAAGGTCTGGGTGCGCAGTCAGGGCACCGAAGTCCTGCTGCCCCTGACCAAGGTGCAGCCCGGGGACGAGATCGTGGTGCGCTCCGGCAACATGATCCCGCTGGACGGCACCATCCTGGAGGGCGAGGCCATGGTGAACCAGGCCGCCCTGACCGGCGAGTCCCTGCCCGTGCGCAAGATCAGCGGTGCCACCGTCTACGCCGGCACCGTGGTGGAGGAGGGCGAGTGCGTCTTTACTGCCACCGCCGCCGGCGGAGCCAACCGCTACGACAAGATCGTTGCCATGATCGAGGAGTCCGAGAAGCTGAAGTCCGGCACCGAGAACCGTGCGCTGGAGCTGGCCGACCGTCTGGTGCCCTGGTGCCTGGCCGGTACCGTGGTCACCTATCTCCTGACCCGGAACGTCACCCGGGCCATCTCCATCCTGATGGTGGACTTCTCCTGCGCGCTGAAGCTCTCCATGCCGCTGGCCGTGCTGTCGGCCATGCGGGAGTGCGGCGATGCCCACATCACCGTGAAGGGCGGTAAGTATCTGGAAGCGCTGGCCAAGGCGGACACCATCGTCTTCGACAAGACCGGCACCCTGACCCGCGCCACCCCGCAGGTGGTGGACGTGGTCCCCTTCAGCCAGAGCGACCCGGACGACGTGCTGCGTCTGGCCGCCTGCCTGGAAGAGCATTTCCCCCACTCCATGGCCAACGCCGTGGTCCGCGCTGCCAAGGAAAAGGGTCTGGCCCACGAGGAGATGCACTCCGAGGTGGAGTACATCGTGGCCCACGGCATCGCCAGCCGGGTCAGCGGCCAGCGGGTGGTCATCGGCAGCTATCACTTTGTCTTTGAGGACGAGCACTGCACCATCCTGCCCGAGGATCAGGAAAAGTTCGATGCGCTGGCCCCCGAGTATTCGCACCTGTACATGGCCGCTTCCGGCCAGCTGGTGGGCGTCATCTGCATCGCCGACCCCCTGCGCCCCGAAGCCGCTTCCGTGCTGCGCCAACTCCATCATCTGGGCGTCCGGAACACCGTCATGATGACCGGCGACAGCTACCGCACCGCCGCAGCCATTGCAAAGCAGGTGGGCGTAGATCAGTTCTTCGCCGAGGTCCTGCCCGAGGACAAGGCCGCCTTCGTCCAGAAGGCCCGCGCCGAGGGCCACACGGTGGTCATGATCGGCGACGGCATCAACGATTCCCCCGCCCTCTCCGCCGCCGATATCGGCATCGCCATCAACTCCGGTGCCGCCATCGCCCGGGAGATCGCCGATGTCACCATCAAGGCCGACAGTCTGGAGGAGCTGGTGCTGCTCAAGACTATCGCCAACGCCCTGCAGCACCGGGTCAGCGCCAACTACCGCTTTGTGCTGACCTTCAACTCCACCCTCATCGTCCTGGGCGCTCTGGGCATCCTGCAGCCCGCCGCTTCGGCCATGCTGCACAACCTGTCCACCCTGGGCATCAGCCTGAAGAGCATGACCGACCTTGTGCAGAAACCCTCCTCCGCCCCGCAGATCAAGGGGTAAAAAACAGGCCTGCCAACTTGACAAGCCGCTCAAAATCAACTATTCTGCAAACAGAAAAGGCGCTGACTGCAAATGGTCAGCTCCCGCTCCTGGTCAGATCAAAAAAGTACGTCGTAAAACCCAAAACGGGCCGCTGCACATTTTCCGTGCAGCAGCCCGTTTGTCATTCTGTTTTATTCCAGCCCGAGCTGCTGTGCGTATTCTTCCAGCAGCTCCCGCTCCAGGAAGGGGGTCTTGACGCCCATCCGGTCGCGGTAGGTCTCGTGGCCCTTGCCGATGACGGCGATCAGGTCGCCCTCCTGTGCATGGTCCACGGCGTAGTGCAGTGCATCCAGACGGTCGGGGATCTCCACGAATTTTGCATCGGGGTTGCCCTTGTTCATGCCCACGCGGATGTCGGCAAGGATGTCCTCCACCTTCTCGAAGCGGTTGTTGTCCTCGGTGAGGATGGAGAAATCGGCCATCTTCGCGCAGGTCTCGCCCATGCCGTAGCGGCGCAGCTTGGAGCGGTTGCCGCCGCAGCCGAACACCACCACCAGACGGTGGGGGTGGTAGGCCCGCAGAGTGGTCAGCAGGCTCTCGGTGGAGACCTCGTTGTGGGCATAGTCCAGCAGGATGGTGAACTTCTTGCTGATGGGTACCAGCTCCACCCGGCCCTTGACCACGCACTTGCCCAGACCCTCGTGGATGGCGTCATCGGGCAGGCCCAGCACCTTGCCCACGGCCAGCGCGGCCAGTGCGTTGTAGACGCTGAACTCGCCGGGCATGTTCACCCGGACGTCCATGTTGTCCTTCCCGGACACATGGAACTTTACGCCCAGAAAATCGTGGGTGCGCAGCAGCTCGCAGCCCTCGGCGCGGTAGTCCGCCTGCTCGCTGCGGCCGTAGGTCACCAGCTTGCAGGTGTGGCCTTCCAGCAGGGCTTCGGTGTTCTCATCGTCGATGTTCACCACGCCCACATCGCACCGCTTGAACAGCTGGCCCTTCCAGCTGCGGTACTCCTCAAAGGTCTTGTGCTCGCCGGGGCCGATGTGGTCGGGGGACAGGTTGGTAAAGACGCCCACGTCGTAGTGGATGCCCGCCACGCGGTCCATCATCAGGCCCTGACTGGACACTTCCATCAGGGCCACATCGCAGCCCGCGTCCAGAAACTGCCGGAAGGTCTTCTGCAGCTCGTAGCTCTCGGGGGTGGTGTTGGCGGTCTCCTGATGACGGCCCATGTAGTAGATGCCGTTGGTGCCGATCATGCCCACCTTTTTGCCTGCGGCTTCCAGTACGCTCTTGATCATGTGGGTGGTGGTGGTCTTGCCCTTGGTGCCGGTGACGCCGATCATGGTCATCCGGCGGGAGGGGTTGCCGAAGAGGTTGCCGCTCATCAGCGCCATGGCATAGCGGCTGCTCTCCACCCTGACCACTGTCACATCCGGCATGGCCGAGAGGTCGATGTCGTGCTGGATCACCAGCACACTGACGCCCTTTGCCACGCAGTCCGCTGCATATTCGTGGCTGTCCCGCTGGGTGCCCACGATGCAGACAAAGGCAAAGCCCGGGGCTGCCTTCCGGCTGTCGTAGATGATGTCCTGTACGTCCGTGTCAGGGCTGCCCTGCACCAGC
This sequence comes from uncultured Faecalibacterium sp., assembly GCA_934526125.1. Taxonomy (GTDB): domain Bacteria; phylum Bacillota; class Clostridia; order Oscillospirales; family Ruminococcaceae; genus Faecalibacterium. The sequence continues at coordinate 16,405 of CAKSZU010000031.1, forward strand.
GTGTAGGGGACGCCCTCCAGTAATTGTTCCAGTTTCATTCTGTTCCGCCCTCCTCATTGGGTCGTCTGGGTCTGATTCTCGGTCGTTCCTGCCTCGTCGGGGGTGGTCTCCCCCTCCGGCGCGGCGTCGGCAGCGGTATCTGCGGTGTCATCGGCAGCTTCCGTTCCCTCATCCGGTGCGGAGGATGCGTCCTCTTCGCCGGAAGGGTCCGGGTCCGCCGCCGCAGGCACCGTGTAGCCGGAGGGCAGCTCCGGCTCGCCCTGTGCAAAGGTGAATTTCCGGGTGCTGGACATGCTGATGTGGGTAAAGTCCAGCACACCGGTATCGGTAGCGGCGCAGCCCTTGCCGTCCTCATTCAGCAGCACATGCTTTGCCAGCTTCAGCTTGTATTCCAGCTCGTTCAGGGTGCCGAGCCAGACGCTGATGCGGTCCTGATACAGGAAGGTCATCTCGTCCACGTCCGCGAACTCAATGCGGGTCACGTCGCCGCTCATCCCGGCGGCATCCAGCGCCGCCAGCAGGGTGTTCAGGGATTCCAGCCGCCGGTCCGTCTCCGGCTCTGCCGTGCCGGAAGCGGCGCTGTCCGAGGCGGCACTGTCGGAAGCCGCACTCTCCGCACTGCTGGCGGCGGCCTCTGTCTCAAAGCTCAGCACGTCGCCAGGCTGGTCCGAGACGGGTTCGCCGCCGTAAAGGGTGGGCAGGCCGGAAGGCTGGGTCTTGTCGGCGGCAAGGATCTTCAGCCCCGCCGAGAGGGTCAGCCAGCCGGAAGAGGTCTGCATGGCCCAGGCGGGCTGCGCCTCGGTGACCTGCACCACCACCGTGCCGGGGTAATCCCGCTCCACGCGGATATCCTCCAGCATGGGGAACACCTTTTCCAGCGCCGCCGCCTTGGCTTTCGGGTCAAAGCTGAAGATGTTCTCCTCCAGATGGACGTCCAGCGCCTGCAGGATCTGGTCGCTGGTGTAGCCGCCCGCCTCCTGCACCACGCCGTCCGCTGTCCGCACCTGGATGGAGCTGATCTTGAACAGCATGGTCACCGTGAGGTAGACGCCCGCGCCGATGACGCAGAGCAGCATGGCCAGCGCCGTCAGCCGCCGGATGGCCCGCTGCCGCCGGATGGCGGCCCGGGTCAGCTTCCGCTTTTTCCGGCCTTCCCGCCGGGCAGGGTCCCGCTGGCCGTTCTGCACCGGGCGCATCCGCTGCCCATTCTGGGGCCGACGCTGTTCGCCCGCCGCCTGCCGGTTCGGCCCGGAGCGGCGGTTCTGTCCCCCGCCGGAAGGGCGGCGCTGCTGCCCGCTGCGGGTGCTGCGGTTCCGGTTTTGTCCGGAAGCACCGCTGCGCCCCCCTGCGGGGAACTGGATGCTGTTGTCCGGGTAGGAGCCATAGTCCACCGTCCGCTCCGGATAGCGGCTAGGCCGGGGGGCATCCGGATCAAAGTTCGGGTTGGTGATGGGGTGCCCGGGCGAGCCCGCCCCGCTGCGGACGGCGGTGCTGCGGCCTGCCGTGTTCTGCGCTGTTCTCCGGCCGTCCCGGGCCTGATCATAGGCCGGGCGGCGTTTTCCGCTGCGGTTCGTCCGTTTTTTCTGCGGCATCCGGCTGCACCTCCTTTCCTTTGTTTTTTCGTTCCGTTACGGGGTCTTGACCAGCTTCATCAGGGCATCGGCGATCCGGTCCAGACTGTCGTCCACCGACAGGCTCCGGGCGTTCCGGCCCATTTCGGCCAGCCTGCCGGGCTGTGCCAGCATGGCGGAGACGGTCTCCACCAGCTTCTCGCCGGTCAGGTCCTTTTCCTCAATGACCACGGCGGCTCCGGCTTTCTGAAGCTCCATGGCATTGTAATACTGATGATTTTCCGCCACGTTGGGGCTGGGGATCAGCACCGCCGCGCGGCCCACAGCCTCCAGCTCGGCCAGCGTCAGGGCACCGGCACGGCTGATGACCAGATCTGCCGCAGCCAGCAGCTCCGGCATATTGTTGATGTACTCCCTGACCACAAGGCTGTCGCCGGGGGCAAAGCCCTTTTGCTTTTCCAGATCCTGGAACAGCTGTACGCCGTACTGACCGGTGGCATGGAGATGCAGCACCGGCTTTGCGTTCTTCTGCTCCCAGGCGCAGAGGTCGGCCACCACCTCATTGACCCGGCGGGCACCCAGGCTGCCGCCGAAGGAGAGGATCACGGTGCGGTCCCCTGCCCCCAGCTGCTGCCGGATGGCTTCCCGGTTCTTTGCCTGCTCGAATACGGCCGGGCGGACCGGGTTGCCCACCACGATGGTCTTTTCGGGGGTGCCCAGCTTTTCCACCGCCGCCGGCACCGCGGCAAAGACGATATCCACATCCGGGGCCAGCAGCTTGTTGGTGACACCGGGGAAAGCGTTCTGCTCGTGGATGGCGGTCTTGATGCCCTGCCGGGCGGCGCAGCGCACCACCGGGCCGGAGACATAGCCGCCGCAGCCGATGACCAGATCCGGCCGGATCTCCTTCATCATCTTCTTCGCCTTGGGGCCGGACAGGGCCAGGTTCCACAAAGTGACGATGTTCCGCTTGATGTTATGCAGCGAGAGATGCCGCTGGAAGCCGGTGATCTCGATGTGGTGGAAAGGGTAGCCCGCCTGGGTCACCAGACGGTACTCCATGCCCTCTTTCCGGCCCGCAAAATGGATCTCGGCCGAGGGGTCCGCCTTTTTGATGGCTCCCGCAATGGCAAGGGCCGGGTTGATGTGTCCGGCGGTGCCGCCGGCTGCAATGAGTACACGCATCTTGTTTCCTCCTTATGATTCGGTCTGCGCTCTGCGCACCGTATCCAACACGATGGTCTTTGCCGTACGCTGGCGCTCCCGCTCGGCGTGGGCGGTCTCCCGTTCCAGACGGGCCCGCTCGCCGTTGCGGCCAATGTTCACCATGACGCCCATCTCGGCCAGCAGCAGGATCAGACTGGTGCCGCCGGACGAGAAGAAGGGCAGCGAGATGCCGGTGTTGGGCAGGGTGTTGGTGACCACGGCGATGTTGCAGAACACCTGCCAGGCGATCTGCGCCATGATGCCGATGCCCACCAGTGTGCAGAACCGGTTCTCGGCGTGGAATGCGATCCAGAAGCCCTGCACCAGCAGCAGCAGAAACAGCAGGATGACGATGACCGCCCCCACGAAGCCCAGCTCCTCACAGACCACACTGAAGATGAAGTCGTTGGTACTCTCCGGCAGCCAGAGCTGTTTTTCGATGCTGTTGCCAAGGCCCAGCCCGGTGGCTCCGCCGCTGCCGATGGCGTACAGGCTCTGTTTGGTCTGGCTGGTCATCTGGTCCAGATCCTGGGTCCAGCCGTCCAGACGGTCCTTCAGGTAGGCGATGGAATCCACGTGCTGCAGCACCGTTTCCAGAAGCGCCACCGCCGCGAAGCCGCCTGCCCAGGTGATGACGCCGCCGCTGCCGCCCAGCAGCAGGATGGTGCCCACGATGGCGGTGGTCAGCAGGATGCCCGACATATGGGGCTCCAGCATCAGCAGAAACAGGATGGGCAGCAGCGGCAGGATGGGCCGGATCAGCTCCCGCACGATCCGGTGGTACAGCCACTCGCCCACCGGCGGGCGGCAGGCCGGGTCCAGCGTGTTCATCTGCGGGGTCCGGGCGGCGATGTCCGCCGTCATCAGGATCATCTCGAACTTGGCCACCTCCGACGCCTGCAGCGTCAGGCCGCCGAAGCTGATCCAGCGGCGGCAGCCGTTGAGGGGCGTACTGAACAATACCAAAATCAGCAGCACGATGCAGACCGCATACCCCAGTTTCACGACCCGCCGCAGGAAGCGGTGATCCACATAGGAGAACAGGAACATCATGCCCAGACCCAGCACCGTACACAGCAGCTGGGATTTGATGTAATGGAAGCTGTCCCCGAAGCGGAGATAGCCTGTGGTATAGCTTGCGCTGAACAGCATGACCAGCCCGAACACCATGATGATGCCAAGGGTCGCCAGCCAGCGCAGCAGGACCGGGGACCATGGCCCGGGGTCCCGCTGAAAGACGGAGATGGGCTCCTTCTGTTTTTTACGGATGGTTGCCATCTGCATCCCTCCTTAACTGATTTTTGCCAGCTGAAGGGTCAGCACGACCCCCAGCATGGAGACAACGCCGAACAGCCCGATGATCTGCTCCGGGCTGCGGCCCCGCAGTTCCAGCCAGCGGTGGAGCGGTGCCGAGCGGAACAGCTGCTTTCTGCCCCGGGATGCCCGGTACACCAGCACCTGCAGCGCCACCATCCCGCCTTCCAGCCAGTAGGGCAGGCCCAGCGGGATGCAGAGGTCCGGCCAGCCGATGCACAGGGGTACACATCCCAGCGCCCCGGCCAGGAACAGGCTGCCCACACTGCCCAGGCGGAGCCTGGCCGGAGGAAAATTCCAGAGCAGGAAAGCCATCAGCGCCCCGGCCAGCGCCGCAGGCAGCACCCCCAGCGGGAACCATCCCAGCACCGTCATGGCGCACATCAGCCCCAGCATGGCCGCAAAGGCCGTGGCGCAGACGATGCCGTCCACTCCATCGGCAATGCGGACGCACTCCGCCAGAGCCACTAAAAGCACTCCCCACAGCAGGGGGGCGGCCGCGCCAAGCCGGACGTAGCCGATCCCCGGCAGGGTGAGCCCTGCGGCAAGGCAGCCTTTGGCCGCCAGCAGGGCCAGCACCACCGCACCGGCAGCGGCTTCCAGCCCCAGACGGGGCCACATGCGCAGCCCCAGCACCGAGCGGCCGCGCAGGCGGGCCAGATCATCCAGCAGGCCTACCCCGCCGAACAGCAGCGCCCCGAACAGGGCCAGCAGCAGCCGCTCGGAGAGCATCCCTTCGCTGCCCAGAAGCTCCGGCTGCGCCACGCAGGCGGCGGTCCAGCCCACGCCCACGGCGGCCAGTACCCCGGTCATCAGGCAGAGACCGCCCATGGTGGGAGGCTGCGGCGGACGCTGCAGCTCCGGCCCTTCCTCCTGTTCCGGCTCCGCCTTCGGGGGCGGCTCCGGCTTTGCCCGGCGCTCCTGCCCGCGGCTCTGGAATGCCCGCAGCAGGGGGACCATCAGATTCCCGAGCGCTGCCGTCAGCAAAAAGCCCAATGTGGAGGCAGCGATCAAGGCGAAACGGATCATAGCTTATTTCTGCTCCTTGTAAAAGATCTCCAGCACCTTTTCCAGTGCCATGCCGCGGCTGGCCTTCACCAGCAGGGCATCGCCGGGCTGCATCCGCTTCCGCAGAGCCTCCGCCGCCTGTTCGTAGGTATCGGCGTGGAGGGTGGGCAGGCCCTTGGCCGCCGCCACCACGGCGGTGCGCTTTGCCTGCTCGCCGTAGGTGATGAGGGTATCAATGCCGCATTCCGCAGCCTGACGGCCCACTTCCTCATGGGCGGCGCGGCTGACATCGCCCAGCTCCAGCATATCGCCCAGCAGGGCAAAGCGGCGCTTGCAGGGGTACTCCCGGAACATGGCCAGCGCGGCCTTCATGCTGTCGGGGTTGGCGTTGTAGCAGTCCTC
>CAKSZU010000032.1 GCA_934526125.1 uncultured Faecalibacterium sp.
GGCTGCGGCGGCGTGGCCTCCGTTGCCATCCACAAGTGCTGCCAGGTGCCCGAGGTGTTCACCGAGATCTGCATCGCAAGCCGCACCAAGGCAAAGTGCGACAAGCTGGCCGCCGAGCTGGCACCCAAGACTGCCACGAAGATCACCACCGCCCAGGTGGACGCCGACAAGACCGAAGAGGTCATCGCCCTCATCAAGGCCTATCAGCCGGATCTCGTCATGAACATCGCCCTGCCCTATCAGGATCTGACCATTATGGACGCCTGCCTTGCCTGCGGCGTCAACTACATGGACACCGCCAACTACGAGCCCGAGAACACCGACGACCCGGCATGGCGCGCCGTCTATGAGAAGCGCTGCAAGGAGGCCGGTTTCTCCGCCTACTTTGATTACAGCTGGCAGTGGGCCTACGCCAAGAAGTTCGAGGAGGCCGGTCTGACCGCCCTGCTGGGCAGCGGTTTTGACCCGGGCGTGACTCAGGCCTACTGCGCCTACGCCAAAAAGCACGAATTCGACACCATCGATACCATCGACATTCTGGACTGCAACGGCGGCGACCACGGCTATGCCTTCGCCACCAACTTCAACCCGGAGATCAACCTGCGCGAAGTGTCCGCCCCCGGCAGCTACTGGGAGAACGGCCACTGGGTCGAGATCCCGGCCATGAGCATCAAGCGGGAGTACAACTTCGACAAGGTGGGCGAAAAGGATATGTATCTGCTCCATCACGAAGAGATCGAGTCCCTGGCCAAGAACATCCCGGAAGCCAAGCGCATCCGCTTCTTCATGACCTTCGGCCAGAGCTACCTCGACCACATGCGCTGTCTGGAGGACGTGGGCATGCTGTCCACCACCCCGGTCAACTTCAACGGGCAGGAGATCGTGCCCATCCAGTTCCTCAAGGCCCTTCTGCCGGACCCCGCCAGCCTCGGCCCCCGCACCAAAGGCAAGACCAACATCGGCTGCATCTTCACCGGCAAGAAGGACGGCAAGGACAAGACCTACTACATCTATAATGTCTGCGATCATCAGGAGTGCTATAAAGAAGTCGGCTCGCAGGCCATCAGCTATACCACCGGTGTGCCCGCCATGTGCGGTGCCCTGATGCTGCTGACCGGCAAGTGGACCACCAAGGGCGTCCACACCGTGGAAGAGTTTGATCCGGACCCGTATCTGGACGCTCTGGACAAGTACGGCCTGCCCCGCTCCGAGAGCCACAGCCCGGCTCTGGTGGACTGATGCGGGTACAGGACAGCCGCCCGCCCTTTGCGGGGCTGGCAAACCTCTCGGAGGGCGCACTCGCTTCCCTGCCCACCCCCTGCTATCTGCTGGACGAAGCCCGGCTGCGCCGCAACGGCGAAATTCTGCTGGGGGTGCAGCAGCGCACCGGCTGTAAGATCCTGCTGGCACAGAAGGCGTTTTCCAACTACGACCTCTACCCGGTGCTGGCCCCCTATCTGGCGGGCACCGAGGCCAGCGGCCTGTACGAGAGCCGCCTTGGCCGGGAGGCCCTGCCGGAGAAGGAAAACCACGTTTTCTGCGCTGCCTACCGGGCCGACCAGTTCGAAGAGCTGCTGGGCTACGCGGACCACATCGTGTTCAACTCGCCCCGGCAGCTGGCAAAATTCGGCCCGGCGGCAAAGGCGGCCGGCAAGAGCGTGGGCCTGCGCATCAACCCGGAGTGTTCCACTCAGGAGGGCCACGCCATCTATGACCCCTGCGCCCCCGGCAGCCGTCTGGGCACCACCCGTGCCCAGTGGGACGCCGCGGTGCAGACAGACCCCGCTCTCCCCGCCCTGCTGGACGGCCTGCACTTCCACACCCTCTGCGAGCAGGACGCCGACGCGCTGGCAGTAACTCTGGATGCCGTGGAAGCGAAGTTCGGGGACCTGCTGCCCCGGATGCAGTGGCTCAACTTCGGCGGCGGGCACCATATCACCCGCCCGGGCTACGATCTCGCCACGCTGGAAGCCTGCATCACCCGGATGCAGGAGACCTACGGCCTGCAGGTCTATCTGGAACCCGGCGAAGCCTGGGCGCTGAATGCCGGGTATCTGATCACAACGGTACTGGACACCCTGCGCAATGGTGAGACCGACCTTGCCATTCTGGATCTGTCCGCCGCCTGCCACACCCCGGACGTCATCGAAATGCCCTACCGCCCGCCCCTGCTGAACGCCGGGGACCCGGGCGAAAAGGCCGTTACCGTCCGGCTGGGCGGCCCCACCTGCCTTGCGGGGGACGTCATCGGAGATTACGGCTTCGCCGCCCCTCTCCATGAGGGCGACCGGCTGGTCTTCGGGGATATGGCCATCTACACCACCTGCAAGAACAACACCTTCAACGGGATGCCCCTGCCGGACATCTGGGTCCTGCACGAGGATCACACCCTGCAGCAGCTGACCCATTTCGGCTATTCCAACTTCCGCTGCCGTCTGGGCAGCTGAGCGGAAGACCCGGCAAAACAAAAGCATCCGCAGCCCCTCGCCGGTCTCTCGGGACCCGGCAGGAAGGCTGCGGATGCTTTTTGTTCTTATGGAAGGGGAAGCTTTTACTGGAACAGGCCCTTGAACCAGCCCCAGGGCTCGCTGCTCTCACCGGTCAGGGAAGATGCAGGGATCTCTTCGGTGGTGGTCTCCGTCGTCTCGACCGCGAGTTCCTCGGCGTCCACGGCCTCTTCCAGTTCCAGCAGCTCCACGCCCTTGCTGTTGCCGTCGGAAGCGATATACCAGTAGCAGGATGCCCCGGACAGGGAGATCATGGAGCTGGACAGCGGCACACGGCCCGCAGAGATGTTCCCCGCCGGGTCGGAGCAGTAGAACACGCCGTCGGTATAGTCGGTCAGGATCACGGCGTGGGGCACGGTGCGGTCATACAGGACGACGCCCTCGGGATGCTCGGCCAGGATGCGGATCAGTGCCTCTTTCTTGGCGGCCGTCCCGGAAGGCAGGGTCGCATACCCCACGTGCATTCCCTGATATGTAAAGCTGTGGGAAAGTCCGTTGGACCATGCGGAACTGCGGATGCCGTTCTCCGTGAAATCGGTCCAGTTGTCCATCCCGTCCAGATAGGCCCGGCGGCGCAGCATCATGGCTGCAGAGGTCAGCGTACAGGTGCCGCCCCGGCTCTGCTTGAAATAGAACCCGGCGTCAACGTTCATGTCCACGGCCAGAGCCCCCGGCAGCATCACAGCCAGAAGTGCCAGCGATGCGGCAAGAGCCGTCAGTTTTTTCCGGAGCTTCCGGACGGAGTGGTGGATCGGTTTCACTTCAGTTTCATCTCCCTGTAAGTCTCAGATGCCATTCACTGCCATAAAGTATACCATTTTGTTACTGTTTTGTAAACGCTTTTACAGCTATTTTCTTATTTTTTACACGCTTTGGTCACAATTCTGGAGCAGTTTGCACAACAGGGCCCGGAAGTACCCCTGCGCCCGGGTCCGCCGGGCCGGAAAGTTCTCTGTTTATTTTCGGACGGATTTATGGTATAATCTGCTCCGAAGTCGAATGTTCAGGAGTATTCATCTATGAAAGCAACCATCGTCATCCCCAACATCAACGGCAAGGGCTGGCTGCGGGATTCCATTGAATCCGTCTATGCCCAGACCGAGCAGGATTTTGAACTGATCATTGTGGACAACGGCTCCACCGACGAAAGCCTGGAGCAAGCCCGCAGCTACTGCAGCCGCCCCAACTTTACCCTGATCGAGAACGGCACCAACACCGGCTTCTCCCACGCGGTGAATCAGGGCATCGCCCGGGCAAAGGGCGAGTATGTGGTCATGTTCAACAACGACGCCTTCGCCGAGCCCCAGTGGCTGGCCGAGCTGATCCGCGCCGCCGATGCCGACCCTAAGATCTTCGCGGTGCAGAGCCTGATGATCCGCCACTTTGAGCGGGAACTGGCCGACGACGCCGGGGACTATGTGACCTGGATGGGCTTTGCCTGCAAGACCGGCGACGGCCGCCGGGCCAGCCGCTACACCCGCCCGAAGCGGATCTTCTCGGCCTGCGGCGGGGCCTCCCTCTACCGCAAGAGCATCTTGGACGAGATCGGCGGCTTCGATGAAAACTTCTTTGCTTATTTTGAGGACGTAGACCTGAGCTGGCGGGCCAACAATGCCGGCTACAAGTGCGTCCTCTGCCCCACTGCCAAGTGCTACCACATCTGCGGGGCCAGCACCGGCGCTGTCCGCTACAACGCCTTCAAGAGCCAGCAGAGCGGCCGGAACAGCATCCTGCTCCCCCTGAAGAACGAGCCCCTGCTGATGCTGATCCTCAACTTCATCCCGCTGGCCGTGGGCTACCTGCTCAAATGCTACAAGTTCCATAAACAGGGCTTCGGCGAAGCCTGGGACAAGGGGATGCATGAGGCCTTTGCCCTGCTGAAAAACGGCAGCCTCGACAAACGCCCCTTCCACCTGCGCGACCTGCCCAACTACATCCTCATGGAACTGTGGATGATCTGGAACATGGTGCCCTACCTGTGGTATCGGCTGGTGGTCGTGCGGTTTGATTTGAAGTAATTCTGGATATGCAAAAACCGGGAAGCTCTGGGAGCTTCCCGGTTTTTCTATGCGCGTTTTTATCGCAATTTTCAAAAATAGTGCCTATCGAAACGGCATATTTGCGATATGCAGTTTGCGGATGTTGCTTGTGCATTAAAAACGCAAACTTCTATAATTTTAGTATCCGATAGAGACGGCGGTCTGGTTCCAATAGCGATTCATGATGGAGTTGGTGAGGTATCTGTTACCGTGGACAGAATCGTCCACAATTACGATTTCATTCCACATTGCTTCGCTACCACCAAAGTATACGTTACTCAAGGATTTGCATTTGTTGAATGCGCACGCGTTAATTTTCTTTACACTCGCAGGGATATAAATATCTTGAAGCGATACACAGCCCTCAAACAGTTGCGTATCAATTACAGAGATGCCTTCCGGCAGAGCGATTTTCTTCAGAGATGTGCAATTCCAGAAAACAACATTTTCTATTTTCGACATCTGCCTTGGAAGCACTATTCTGGAAAGTGCAACGCAGTGATTAAAAGCGCCTTCTCCGATAATTTTCACACTATCCGGAATGGTAACATTGCTCAGATTTTCACAGTAAGAGAATGTACCGTTCTTGATTTCCGTCACTCCTGCAGGAATTACGATAGTACTCAAAGATGAGCAGTTTCCGAAAGCATAGGTTCCAATCTCCGTTACCGTATCCGGTATCTGAACATTGCCTAAAAGCTTACAATTTTTGAAAATATTGTTTCCCAGCGTTTTGACCTTCATCGGGAACTGTACGTTTTGAAGCTTTACGCAGTTTTCAAACATAGACTCAGGCAAAGTGTTTATAACATTGTGAAATTCTACACTTATCAAATTACTGCAGTCAGCAAATGTCTTCTGTGCAAACTCTGTTTTGCCCTTAATGAGTGCATTTTCCAACGCAATGTTGTTTGCAAATACTTGTTTCCCTGCTTTAGTAAGACTTTCTGGCAGTACCAAATTCTCAATATTGCAGCCGTTGAAAGAGCTTTGTCCAAGCTCTTTCAATCCTTCCGGGAAAACTACGTTCGTGAGATTTTTGCACTGATAGAAAGCCTGTTGGTCTATCATTTTAATTGTAGCCGGAATAATAATACTCTCAATATCGTTATTCTGGTACAAACACATATAGCCTATTTTGCTTACTGTGTAACCATCATACTTTTCCGGAATAATCAATTCTCCGGAGGGCACCTTTTCGGCATTCTTATCATAGCCCTTCAGTGTAATCGTACCATCAGAGTTTTTGCTGTATGTCCATTTGATGCCATTTGTTTCCTCCGGCTTACTGGAGGAAATACTCTCCGATTCAGAAGAACTGGAAGAGTTGCTGTTCGATTCCGCGGGCTTTTCCGAGGTGCCGGGCTGCTCCGAATTGTCGGGAGCTGCCGGCCCCTCTCCACCGCTGCAGCCTGCCAACAGGCCAGATGCCGCAACGATGGCCGCTCCTTTCATGAAATCCCGGCGCGAAACTTTCCGTCTCATGGTTTTCTCCTCCTTTTTACGTCCCCAATTCATTCAGTGCCTAAAAATCCACAAAATATCCTGAGGATTCTGATTTCATTATAGTATTATTGTCCTAATAAGTCAAGTTAATCTATTAGATTATTATTCTTTTAGTTCAATCCTGTATTGTCAGTATAAGACATTTACAGGAGGCCCATGACATGATCGACTATACTCTCATCGGCAAACGCATCCAAACACAGCGGTTGGAGAAAGGCATCACACAGGAAAAGCTGGCGGAAAGAGCTGGCATCTCTGTCGTTTACCTTTCCAAAATTGAAAATGGCCGGGTGTACCCCACATTAGAGACCCTTTCCAACATCTGCACGGAGCTGGACATTGAATTGGCCGAAATACTGACCAACACCGAGATTGCCCGTAAGGATTATGCAAACGAGCGTGTGTTGGAACTGTTCAATTCCTGTTCTATCCGGGTAAAACCCATTGCCCTCTCTCTTCTGGAAGAACTTTCAAAACTCTGAACACGCAAAAAGACCTGCTGCAAGATGATGTTTCATCTCACAACAGGTCTTTTTATGCGGTTATCTTATTTTTATGCCGCCGCGCTCTCCGAAGAAGCTGCTTCGGATGCACCTTCGGGGGCAGACTCACTGTCGGCGGCGCTCTCTGCGGCCGGGGCAGGTTCCTCGGCGGCAGCGGAATCGGATGCGGCGCTGTCGGCAGCGCTGTCGCCTGCGGTGGCAAGGATGGCATCGTTCACGTCGCTCTCCGCCATGGGGGCCGGAGCCGCAGACGATACGGCGCTGTCCGCTGCTTCGGGTTTTGTCTCGCTGTCGGTCAGGCCGGTGAGGTACCAGCTGCCGCTCTGGCGGCTGAACAGGTAATCCATATACTTGGTAGGCGTGTCAGAAGAGGTGTTCAAGATGCTGTCATCGCTGCTCTGGGTCGGGATATAGCCCACGGTGACGTGGAGCAGGCCGTCCTTCTTGAACAGCCGGGTCACCGTTGCCCGGAAGGTGCCCACGCTGCCGGTAACCGGGATCTTGTAGCACTGGGTGGTCTCGTCAAACTCGACGGTCATATCCTCCATCTCAAAGCTCTTGTGGGTCATCCGGAAACTGGGGCCCACCAGCTTTGCAAGATAGGCGTCCACGTCCACCGAGGGCAGCAGCAGCTGTTCGGTGTCCGGGTCGGTGTTGTAGTTGTCGAAGTTGCCCTGTGTCTCCTGAATGTTGTACACGCAGCCCCAGACAGCGGCTTCCCGCAGCGTCAGGTCATCGATGTTCTCAATGCCGTCGAAGGGCAGCGGGTCGAACAGGACCAGGCCTTCCAGCTTGTCCTCATACTCCTGCTTCTGCTGAGTGTCATCGAAGAGGTTGGCCACGGCGCCCACACCGGCCCGCACCACCGTCACGGCACCCACCAGCACCAGCACTGCGATCAGCAGACCCAGCGCCTGCCGCGCACGGCGGCGGTGGAGCCGGGCATGTTCTTCTGAGGTCATATAGGTTTTCATATCGTTATCGTCTCCCAGGTCGGATCGTCAATTTTTGCACTGCTACAGTTCAGTATACCACAAACTGCCCCGGGGTGCAAAACCCGGGGCGTGGATTTTTTGTGAAAACGCGCTTTTTCTTATTCCCACGTTTTCCAGATCTCGGGCTGGTAGCCCACGGTGGCCTGCCGCCCGTTGCGGACGATGGGGGTGCGGAAGAGCTGCTGGTTCTCGAACAGCTTGTCCTCCTTCTGCCAGTCCACCAGCGCGTCCAGAAGCGCGAGGGTCTGCTTGTCCTTCGCCGCCGGGTTCACCAGCTGCTGCCAGCCGCCCAGCGCCCGGGCCACGTTCTCGAACTCGCCCCGGCTCATCTCCTTCTCTTTCAGGTCGATCATCTGGAACCGGATGCCCCGCTCCTTGAAATAGCGCTGGGCCTTTTTGGTATCAAAGCACTTGCTGGTGCCGAAGATCTGAATGTTCATGTTCTGTCCTCCCGAAATTCTCTGTTTATTGTACCATAGACTGCGGCAAATGCATAGGGATATTTTGCCCTTCCCCCGCCCATACTGCTCTTACCGGTGCGCCCCGGGCCGTTCCGGGGCGGCCGTTTCACCAGAAGGAGGCAATTTTTATGAAAGCATTCGTTGATCCCGCCCTGTGCATCGGCTGCACCCAGTGCGCCGCGCTCTGCCCCGAGGTGTTCCGGATGGAGGGCACCCTCGCCGTGGCCGAGCCCGGTGAGATCCCCGCCGGGGCAGTGCCCTCCGCTGCCGAGGCCGCCCAGACCTGCCCGGTCAGCGCCATCGCCCTCTCGGAGTAAGCCGGAGCTTTTTTCCTTCCGCCCTCTCTGCCCCTGGACCCCAGCGGCGGAGAGGGTTGTTTCGTGCCCGTTTTGTGCTATACTATAAGATGAGTTATAATCCAACGGAGGAAAAAAGACGATGCGTTTACTGGTCATTGACGGCAACAGTATTGCCAACCGCGCCTTCTACGGCATCAAGCTGCTGACCACCAAGGACGGCCGCTATACCAACGCCGTTTTCGGCTTTCTGAATATTCTCAACTCCCTGCTCCGGAGCTGCGAGCCCGATGAAGTGGCCGTGGCGTTCGACCTGCGGGCCCCCACCTTCCGGCACAAGATGTACGACGGCTACAAGGCCACCCGGCAGGCCATGCCCAACGAGCTGGCCCAGCAGATGCCCATCCTCAAACAGCTGCTCGCCGACCTGGGTTACCGGCAGGTCACCGCCGAGGGCTGGGAAGCCGATGACATCCTGGGCACCCTGGCCGCCGCCTGCGCCGCCCGGAAAGATGACTGCTATCTGGCCACCGGAGACCGGGACAGCCTGCAGCTGGTCAGCGACACCACCACGGTGCTGCTGACCACCAGCGCCATGGGCCGCAGCAAAACGGTCACCATGGACCCGGATGCCATCCGGGAGAAATACGGCATCGAGCCCCTGCAGCTGATCGAGGTCAAGAGTCTGATGGGCGACTCGTCCGACAACATCCCCGGCGTGAAGGGCATCGGCGAAAAGACCGCCCTGGCCCTGGTACAGAAGTTCGGGGACCTGGAAGGCGTCTATGCCAACATCGACGACAAGGCCATCAAGCCCAAGCAGCGGGAACACCTGCTGGAGTACCGGGCCGACGCCGAGCTGAGCCATGTGCTGGGCACCATCCGCACCGATGCCCCCATCGACACCGCCGAGGGGGCCTACAAGGTCGGCGAGGGCAACAAGGCCGCCGCCGTGCGCCTGATGCAGGAGCTGGAACTCCAGACCCTCATCACCCGGTTCGGGCTGGAAAATGTCGCCCCTGCGGCCGCCCCCGAGACGACCCCTGTCCCGGAAGGCACGGCAGCCGCCCTGCCTGCGGACCGTTCCGGGCATTTCCTGCTGGCTGCCCGTCCGGCAGTGCTGGGCAAGAAAAACGCCGTTCTGGAACCGGAACACTGGTATGCCGTGCAGGACACCACCGTCTACCCCCTGTGCGAGGAAGAGCTGATTGCCCTGCTGGACGACTCTGCCGTGACGCTGGACGTGTTCGACGCGGCCCCGCTCTACGCCAAGGCCATGGCCGCCGGGCACTGGGGCAGCAGCATCGTCTGGGACGGCAAGCTGGCCGCCTACCTTCTGGATGCTTCCGCCACAAAGTATCAGGTCTCGCTGCTCATCACCAGCTACCACGCGCAGGCCGCCTTCCATTGTGAAGACTGGCCCGATGCCGGGGCACTGGCCGACCTGTTCGCGAAAATGAAAGCTGAGATCACCGAAAACGGCGAGGACACCCTTTACAACGAGATCGAGTTCCCGCTGGCGCAGGTGCTGGCCGACATGACCCGCACCGGTGTCCTGGTGGACAAGGCCGGCATCGAAGCCTTCGGCGGCCAGCTCCGGCAGGAGCTGGCCGGGGCCCTGAGCCGCATCCAGATGGAGACCGGCTCCACCGACTTCAACCCCAACAGCCCCAAGCAGCTGGGCACCCTGCTCTTCGAGACCATGGGCCTGCCCCACGGCAAAAAGACCAAGCAGGGCTGGTCCACCGACGCCGAAACGCTGGAATCCCTGCGAGACTACCCGCTGGTGGAAGACATCCTGCAGTACCGCGCCTACCAGAAGCTGAACTCCACCTATGTGGAGGGCCTGCTGAAGGTCATTGCGCCGGACGGCCGCATCCATACCCGGTTCAACCAGACCGAGGCCCGCACCGGGCGGCTCTCTTCCGACAACCCCAACCTGCAGAACATCCCCATCCGCACCGAGCTGGGCAGCAAGCTCCGTGCCTACTTCATCGCAAATCCCGGCTGTGTGCTGGTGGACGCCGATTACAGCCAGATCGAGCTGCGCATCCTGGCCCACGTCACCGGCGACGAGCATATGCAGGAAGCCTTCCGGACCGGTGCCGACATCCACCGCAGCACCGCCGCCAAGATCTACAAAATGCTGCCGGAGGACATCACCCCCCGGCTCCGCTCCTCTGCCAAGGCCATCAACTTCGGCATCATGTACGGCAAGGGCGCTTACAGCCTCTCCAAGGACATCGGTGTCTCGGTGAAGGAAGCCGAGACCTTCCTCAACACCTATCTGGCCGCCTTCCCCAAGGTCAGCGGCTACATGGACAAGACCATTGCCGACGCCCGGGCCTGCGGCTACGTCTCCACCCTCTTTGGCCGCCGCCGGGCCCTGCCGGAGCTGGCCAGCAACAACCACAACATCCGCAGCAGCGGCGAGCGGATGGCCCGCAACACCCCTATCCAGGGCACGGCCGCCGATGTCATCAAGCTGGCCATGGTGCGAGTCTGGCGGCGTCTGCGGGCCGAAAAGATGGAGAGCCGCCTGATCCTGACCGTCCACGATGAACTGATCGTGGAAGCCCCGGAGGCCGAAGCCTCCCGGGCGGCGCAGATCCTGCGGGAAGAAATGGAAGGCTGTGTCCACTACGCCGTGCCCCTGAGTACCGACGTACACACCGGCAAAAACTGGCTGGAGGCCCATTGATATTATGATCGTTTTAGGAATCGAATCCACCTGCGACGAGACCGCCGCATCCCTTGTGGAGGACGGGCGGCATCTGCTGAGCAACGTGATCTCCACCAGCGTCAAGGAGCAGGCCCTCTACGGCGGCGTGGTGCCCGAGATCGCCAGCCGCCGCCACTGCGAGTTCATCAGCGCCACGGTGAAAAAGGCCCTGCTGGACGCGGGCAAGACCATCGATGACGTGGACGCCGTGGCCGTCACCTTTGCACCGGGCCTGATCGGTGCCGTTCTGGTGGGCGTCAACTTTGCCAAAGGGCTGGCCTACTCTGCCAACAAGCCCCTTGTCCCGGTCCACCACCTGCGGGGCCACATTGCGGCCCTCTACCTGACCCACCCGGAGCTGAAGCCGCCTTTCCTGTGTCTGGTGGCCTCCGGCGGCCACAGCCACATCGTGGAGGTACAGGACTACACCCATTACCACATCCTGGGCCACACCGTGGACGACGCCGCAGGCGAAGCCTTTGACAAAGTGGCCCGCACCCTGGGTCTGCCCTACCCCGGCGGCCCCAGCGTCGCCAACGCCGCCAAAACCGGCGACCCCAAGGCCTACCGCCTGCCGGTGCCCCATGTGGAGGGCAAGTACAACGTCAGCTTCTCCGGCCTCAAGACCGCCGTGCTGAACGAGGTGAACAAGGCCCAGATGAAGGGCGAGGAGATCAACGTTCCCGACCTTGCCGCCAGCTTTCAGGAGCGCATTGCCGGCATCCTGGCCGAAAAGCTGCTGCTGGCTGCCGCCGATACCGGGGCAAAGCAGGTCTGCCTTGCAGGCGGTGTGGCCGCCAACGGCCGCCTGCGCCAGCTGGTGAACGACGGTGCCCAGAAGCTTGGGGCCAAAGTCTACCTGCCGGAACTGAAGTTCTGCGGCGACAACGGCGCCATGATCGCGGCGCAGGGCTACTACCAGTACATGGCAGGCCACACCGCCGGGCTGGACCTCAACGGTCTGCCCACCCTGCCCATCGATTACGAATAAATCTCTCTGCTGCGCCAAAAGGGCCGCCGCACGAATGTGCAGCAGCCCTTTTTTCTGTATTTTCTGTATTGGTCACATCGCAAACTGTGCGGCGCAGAAGGCGGCGTAGATGCAGAGCATCAGCACACCCTGCCAGCGGGAAAGCCTGCCCTTGAGCAGTGCCGGGACGGTCAGGATCAGCATGACGGCGAACATCACCGGCAGATCCATCACCAGCGAGGAGTTGATGCCCAGAATGGTGGAGTTCTGCGGGATGCTGAAGGGTGCCACGCTGATGGACATGCCGCAGACCAGCACCAGATTAAAGACATTGGCACCGATGACGTTGCCCAGCGACAGCGAGCCGTGGCCCTTGGCCAGCGAGGTGATGGCGGTGACCAGCTCCGGCAGGGAGGTGCCCAGAGCCACGAAGGTCAGGGCAATGACGGACTCCGGTACGCCCAGCGCCTGTGCGATCAGGGTGCCGTTGTCTACCAGCAGGTTCGCACCCACGGCGATGAGGACTGCACCGAGGATCAGCAGGCCGATCTCCTTGGCAAAGGACATCTCCTCCGCTGCCTCTTCCTCCTCTTCCGGGGCCGGGGCGTTCTTCATGGCCAGCACGTTGCAGACCATATAGGCCACGAACAGGGCCAGCAGCACAAAGCCGATGGGGCGGCTGAAATAGCCGGTGGTGTAGGCCACACCGGCGTACAGGGCGGCCGCCGCAAAGAAGAACAGCACCGGCACCCGCAGGCTCTTGGGGTCCACCTTGCCGGGGCGCACAGCGATGGTAATGGCGGCGATCAGGGCTGCGTTGCAGATGACCGAGCCGATGGCGTTGCCGTAGGCGATCTCACCATGGCCGGTGAGGGCCGAGGTGGTCGAGACCATGACCTCCGGCAGGGTGGTGCCGATGGACACCACCGTGGCACCGATGAGCAGTTCCGGCACCTTGAACCGGCGGGCGATGCCGGTGGCACCGTCCACGAACCAGTCTCCGCCCTTGATGAGGCAGAGCAGGCCCACAATAAATAACAATACCGGGATCAGCATAGAAAATCTCTCCTTTTGTCAGAAACGGACTGAGGAAAAGTATACCTGTTTCCACGCAAAAAAGCAAGAAGAAACGCAGATCTTACCCGGCCTTTTCCACTTTTTTGGCGTTGGGATAGATCCGTTCCATCCGGGCATCGTCGAAATGGGCATCCAGGAATGCCTCCACCCGGTTAGCCGGGGCCTCGCCGCTGGTGCGGGCGTCGTACCGGGCCAGCGCCAGAGTGCTGGTCACCAGATTCACCGCCATGAACACGGCCAGGACCGCCGTCATCCAGGGGCGGATGTGACGCTTGACCTTTGCCATCCCCTTTGCCACCAGCGGGTAGCCGCAGCGGATCCAGGCCACCGCCGCAATGCCCCAGAAGAAGCAGTACAGCAGGTTGATGCGTCCGCCCAGGTTGAATTTGAAGCCGCTGTAATCCCAGAACACCGTGCCGAACAGCAGTTCCGTCACGGCGCTGCAGACATACTCATAGGCACCGCCCAGGATCGTGCCGAACCAGAAGATCCGGCTCTCGCTCTTCTGCTCGCTGCCCCGCAGCAGGATGGACGCCAGCACAAGGGCCAGCCCCCACACGACGCTGAAGGGCCCCCACACCAGACTGGAACGGCTCATCCAGACCCCTGCCGTCACCCGGCAGAAGATCGTCTCCACCACATCGCCCAGGAAGGCCCCGATGACGAAGAGCCACAGCAGGTCGGAGAACGCCATGCCCTTCTGGGCCGTGGGCTCCCGGCGGGCTGCCGCCGGGTAAGCTTTCTGGATACGCTGTTCCACCCGGGCCGCGATCCGCTGGCGCAGCCGGGCCGAGCTTTTGCCCAGCCCCTGATTCAGCTGTTCCAGACCGGGATGCCGGGCCGCGTACCGGCTCACCACCACGATCGCCGCAACCTGATCCAGCACCGCCACCGCCAGCACGATCCAGACGGCAGGGTGCAGCAGCCACGCCGGGATCAGGGCGCAGAGCCAGAGCAGCAGGCCGTTGCCCCAGCGGACGGCCGCCATGCCCAGCACACCCCACAGCAGGGAGTACTGCAGGCAGACATAGCCGTCCAGATTGAACTTCTTGTCGGAGTAGTCCCACCACCGGCGGCGGTGGACCCGTTCCAGCAGTTTTCCGGCCAGCCATTCCACCACGGTGGCGTAGATCATGCTGCCGAAAAACAGGGCCAACAGGCTGCCGCGCTGGTCGGCCAGACCCACCGAGATGACCACCCCGGCCGTGCCGTAGACAAAACAGAACGGCCCTGCCGCCATGCCGCGGTTGGCAAAGCTGCGGCCCCGGGCTGTGGCCGCCACGGTCTCACCGACCCAGCCCAGGAACGAGTAGACCAGGTAGATCACGGCAAGGGTATAAAAATTCAGTTCCATAACGCTCCTTTCCCATCCACAAAAAAGGGCCGGGAACCGGGGTTCCCGACCCTTCTGATTCAGTTTACGGATTACAGCTGGCTCTTATACAGCTCCACGATCTCCTCGACACTGGTGTCGCGGGGGTTGCCAGGACGGCAGGCATCTGCAAAGGCAGACTCGGCGAGGAACTGGATGTCCTCTTCCTTCAGGATGCCGTGCAGGTTTGCGGGGATGCCCACATCCGCGCTCAGCTGCTTGACGGCGGCGATGGTAGCATCGGCTGCCTCGGCGTCGTTCATCTCATCGATGCCCTTGACGCCCATGGCCTTACCGACGGCACGGTAGCGCTCGCCGGCGACGGTCTTGTTGTACTCCAGACCCACCGGCAGCAGGATGGCGCAGGCCACACCGTGGGGGGTGTCATACAGGGCGGACAGGCCGTGTGCCATGGAGTGGACGATGCCCAGACCCACGTTGGAGAAGCCCATACCGGCAATGTACTGGCCCAGAGCCATGCCCTCGCGGCCCTCCGGAGTGTTCTGGACGGCACCGCGCAGGTTCTCGCTGATCAGCTTGATGGCTTCCAGATGGAACATATCGGAGATGGTGCAGTGGCCCTTGGTGATGTAGCCCTCAATGGCGTGGGTCAGGGCATCCATACCGGTGGCGGCGGTCAGGCCCTTGGGCATAGAGGACATCATGTCGGGATCGACCACGGCGATCTCGGGGATATCGTTGGTGTCCACGCAGACGAACTTGCGCTTCTTCTCCACATCGGTGATGACGTAGTTGATGGTGACCTCGGCAGCCGTACCGGCGGTGGTGGGCACGGCGATGGTGAACACGGCGTGCTTCCTGGTGGGGGCAACACCCTCCAGAGAGCGGACGTCCGCGAACTCGGGGTTGTTGATGATGATGCCGATGGCCTTTGCGGTATCCATGGAGGAACCGCCGCCAATGGTCACGATGCAGTCTGCCTCAGCGGCCTTGAAGGCTGCCACGCCGTCCTGCACATTGGCAATGGTGGGGTTGGGCTTGATCTCGCTGTACACGCTGTACGCGAAGTTTGCGGCATCCAGCAGGTCGGTGACCTTCTTGGTGACGCCGAACTTGATCAGGTCGGGGTCAGAGCAGACGAAAGCCTTCTTGTAGCCGCGGGCGGTCAGCTCGGGAACGATGTTCTCGATGGCACCGTGGCCGTGGTAGGAGATCGTGTTCAGAACAATGCGGTCAGCCATAATTGTTATCCTCCAGTTTTTTCCCTCCGCCGTCTGCGGAGGTTCTCTTTGCTTCTACTTTACCACATTGTTAAAAAACATTCAATGTCAAATTTTTATGATTTCCATGAATATTTCGTGAGAAAAGAAAAAGGGCTGCCAAGCAGCCCCGTTTTCTTCGTTATGTACTTGTTACCACAGCCGGATGACCTTGATGACGCCCTCGGCCTTGTCGCGGGCCAGTTCCAGATGGTGCTGGAGGGCATCCGCCGCCGTGTTCCAGTTGTCCTTCAGGGCCGCGTCCAGGATCTCCAGATGCTCCTCGCAGGTCTGGTCCTGATTGATCATGCTCACCTTGCCGGTCATGATGCGGAACCGGGTGTTCAGGCCGGTGATGCGGTCGTAGGCCGAACGCAGATACTTGTTGGGCAGGGTACTCATGAGCAGCTCGTGGAAATCATCGTCCGACTTGCAGAAATCATCGATCCGCTCCGGGTGATGCATCAGCTCGGTGTACTCTTCCAGCTGCTCCCGGGGGATGCTGCTGCCGTAGGTGCGCAGGGCATATGGCTCCACCAGCAGGCGCATCTCGAACATGCTGTGGACATCCTCCTCGGTGATGCCGGCCACCATCAGGCCCTTCTTGGGCAGGATAGTGATCAGCCCCTCCTGCTCCAGACGCCCCAGTGCATCCCGCATGGGGGTGCGGCTGATGTTGCCCATCTCCGCACAGAGTTTCTGCTCGTTCAAAAATTCATTGGGACGGTACTCACAGTTCAGGATCTTGGTTTTCAGGTACTGGTAAGCCTGTAGCTTCAGGCTCAGCTTCGTCTGAGTTTCCATCTCTCTCATCGCGTCTTCTCCTATTATAGCATCCGGATCACACAGACGACACAAAGCCGCCCGGAGGGGCAGCTTGTATCCCTTAAATAATCCAAGTTTTTATCTGTATCCATTATCCCATATCTGGATATAGTTTACAAGACTTTTTTGAAAAGTTTGGGAGCTTTTCCCTTTTGCACAGATATCCTGTATTCTTTTGCCATAATTTGAACAAGTTTTTTGTGCTTGTTGCCAGTGTTTTTCTCTTGTTTTGCATCATTGCATAATTTGTGGTATATTTGATGCGGAAAGGAAGGATGTCACCATGCCCCGGAGCGGCGGATACAACACCAGGACCCGGCAGCTGATCCTGGATTACCTCATCAACAACCGGCAGCACGCCGTCAGCGCGTCCAACATTCTCGAACATCTGGAGGCCGAAGGCGCCAGCCCCAACCCCACCACAGTCTACCGTTATCTGGACAAGCTGGCGGGCGAGCAGCGCATCATGAAATATGTGGCCGACAAGGGCGAAAAGGCGGTGTTCCAGTATGTGGACGAGGAGCGGCACTGCCGGGAACACCTGCACCTGAAATGTGTGCAGTGCGGCCGCATCTATCATCTGGACTGCCATTTCATGGACGAAGTGCGGGCCCATCTGATGGCGGAACACGGGTTCACCCTGCAGTGCGAGGGCAGCGTTTTATACGGATTGTGCCGCCACTGCGCACAAAAAGCGGAGCCGGAAGGACAAACCGCACAAAAATGCGCCTGCTGTGTTGACACGGACAAAAAGCCGTGATACAATTCAGGCAAGAAAAGCGTTGACCGGGAAAAGTAAGGGTTCAATGTCCTCTTCCAGAGAGTGCGGGCCGGTGGAAGCCGCACAGAGAACGAGCCCCGAACGAACCCCCGTGAGCTTCGTCCTGAACCCGCTGCGGGCGGCAAGTAGGGACCGACGGCAGCCGCTCGTTATCGCGGCAGTGCTTTCAACGGGGAGAGTACACAAAAGTGACTGGCAGGGTCTCTGCCGGTAATTTAGGTGGCACCACGGATACGGCAGCATTCGTCCTAGCAATAGGAGGAAGGCTGCCGTATTTTTATTTACCGTGTTTGCAAAAGAGGGGTAAGAAATATGTGTTGTGTTATGGGTTATACGGGGCACGACCTGAGTGCCGCCAAATTCAAGGAATATCTGCTGCGCACCGTCTCCCGCGGGCCGGACGACCAGCGGGTGGTGGAGGGTCCCTTCGGCCTGATGGGCTTCGGCCGGCTGGCCATCATGGGCCTGACCCCCGAGGGCATGCAGCCCTTCTACCGCGGGGCCGACTGCGTGGTCTGCAACGGCGAGCTGTACGGCTTCCGCTTCGAGAAGGAGATTCTCAAGCGCCGGGGCTACAAGTTCCAGTCCGACTGCGACTGCGAGATCCTGCTGCCGCTGTACTATGAGTACGGGCTGGATATGTTCCGCCACATGGACTCGGAGTTTGCTCTGATTATGTACGATTCCCGCAAGGACCGTCTCATCGCCGCCCGGGACCCCATCGGCATCCGGCCGCTGTTCTACGGCTACTCCAAGTCCAGCCACCAGATCGCCTTTGCTTCCGAGATGCAGAACCTGATCGGCTGGTGCGATGACATCCGCCCCTTCCCCATCGGCAGCTACTACTGCGACGGCCGCTTTGTCCGCTACGAGGACATCGCCGATGTACCCGCCCCCATGGAGGACGACATGGACACGGTGCTGAAGAACATCCGCGAAAAGCTGATTGCCGGTGTGGAGAAGCGTCTGGACGCCGACGCCCCCGTGGGCTTCCTGCTCTCCGGCGGTCTGGACTCCTCGCTGGTCTGCTCCATTGCCGCCAAGAAGCTGGGCAAGCCCATCCGCACCTTTGCCATCGGCATGGACACCGATGCCATCGACCTGAAATATGCCCGTCAGACCGCCGAATATCTGGGCAGCGAGCACCACGAGATCATCATCAACCGGGACATCGTCATCAACAGCCTGGAAGAGGTCATCCGGCTGCTGGGCACCTGGGATATCACCACCATCCGGGCCAGCATGGGCATGTATCTGCTGTGCAAGGCCATCCACGAGCAGACCGACGTCCGCGTCCTGCTGACCGGCGAGATCTCGGATGAGCTGTTCGGCTACAAATACACCGATTACGCCCCCACCGCCGACGCCTTCCAGCAGGAGAGCCAGAAGCGCATCCGGGAGCTGTACATGTACGATGTCCTCCGCGCCGACCGCTGCATCTCCGCCAACAGCATCGAGGCCCGTGTGCCCTTCGGCGACCTGGACTTCGTCCGCTACGTCATGGCCATTGATCCGGAAAAGAAGCTGAACAGCTACGGCAAGGGCAAGTACCTGCTGCGCAAAGCCTTTGAGGGCGACTGGCTGCCGCCGGAGATCCTCTGGCGCGAGAAGGCCGCCTTCTCTGATGCCGTGGGCCACAGCATGGTGGACGACATCAAGGAGTATGCTGAGAGCCTGTACACCGACGAGGAGTTCCAGCTCCGCCGGGCAAACTATTCGGCCCACTGCATGCCCTTCACCAAGGAGAGCCTGTTCTACCGGGAGATCTTCGAGAAGTACTACCACGACCAGAGCCGCACCATCGTGGACTTCTGGATGCCCAACAAGGCATGGCCCGGCTGCAACGTCAACGACCCCTCCGCCCGTGTGCTGGCAAACTACGGTGCCTCCGGCGTGTAAGCCTTTCCCACCGATACAGCAAACCCGGGACTGCACAGGCAGCCCCGGGTTTTTGTTACTCCAGATTCAGTTTGTTTTTCATCAGCCAGCGGGTCAGGAAGAAGTAGACCGCCGCAAAGGCTGCCGCCAGAAGGAAGATCAGGAAGCCGCCCCAGCTGTTCCCGCTCACCGTGAGGACGAAGGGTGTCACACTGTCATCCAGCAGGGTATCGGTCAGCAGGGACACGCCGTTCATTCCAAGGGTCTCCAGTTTGTTCTGGAGGATGTTCATCCCCACGAAGGCCAGGATCCCGGCGATGGTGAAATGACGCTTGAACTGGTGCGCGATCATGCAGGCGGCGTAGATGCAGAGGATCGTTCCGGCCAGCCGTGCCAGACCGCCCAGCACCGACCAGAGCAGGTCCAGCCAGATCGAAGCCCCCAGCTGCTGTTTCAGCTCGCGCCACATCGTCCGCAGGCTGTTCCAGTCCAGCGAATCCATCATTCCCGGCTCGAACACGCCGATGCCGACCATCACCGTGATGCAGACGATGCCCAGAAGGATGCTGACCACCACCCACACCATGCTGGTGATGAGTTTGGAGAGGATGAGCTGGGTCTCCGTCACGGGCAGGGTGTGCATCAGGTAGCCCTCCCGGCCCAGCAGGTTCTTTGTGAACCGCTGGATGGTCGTCACAAAGCAGAGTACCGCAATGGCGGCAATGACGGCCGCATAGACGATGGAGAGGATCACCGTGAACTGCCAGAGCCCGGTATTGCTGGGCAGCAGGGTCTGGCCCCGGCACGACAGACCCAGCACAACGGACAGGAGAGCCAGTGCCAGATACAACCCGCCGTAAACACGGCTGGTGGCCTTGAACTCATATTTCAGCAACTGTTTCAGCATTTGAATACCTCCCGGAAATACGCATCCACGCTCTTGCCCTCGGTCTCGCGGATCTCGTCCACCGCGCGGTGGGCAAAGATCTTGCCGTCCTTCAGGAACACGGCCTCGTCCAGCACCGGCTCGATGTCCTCGATCAGGTGGGTGGAGATGACCACGGTGGCGTCCTTGCGGTAGTTGGAAATGATGGTGTTCAGGATGTAGTCCCGGGCGGCGGGGTCCACGCCGCCGATGGGTTCATCCAGCAGGTAGAGCCGGGCCTCCCGGCTCATGGCCAGCACCAGCTGGACTTTCTCCTTATTGCCCTTGGAGAGGGTCTTGAGCCGGGCTTTGGGGGCGATCTCCAGCCGGGCCAGCATTTCCTCCGCCCGGGCTGCGTCAAAGTCGGCGTAGAAGTCGCGGAACATCCCCACCAGCTCCTCCACCCGCATCCAGTCCGGGAGCCAGTCGGCGTCCGGCAGGTAGGAGACCAGCGCCTTGGTGTCCGGCCCCGGGGCCATCCCGGCCACCCGGATCGTGCCCTCCGTGGGCTGCAGCAGGCCGTTGGCCAGTTTGATCAGCGTGGTCTTGCCGCTGCCGTTGGGTCCCAGCAGGCCCACGATGCGGCCGAAGTCCAGCGACAGATCCACATTATCCAGCGCCAGCTTCTCCCCGCTGTATTTTTTGGTCAGATGTTCACAGGTCAGGACCTTACTCATGCTGTTCTTCCTCCTTTGCGTCCCAATGTTCCAGCAGGGCTGCCGCCTTTTCCGGGGTATAGCCGATGCTGTTCATCTTCTTCAGAAATTCTTCCGCGATCTCATGGGCGGCGGCGGCCCGAAGCTGTTCGATCAAATCCGTATCCTCCGTTACAAAACGGCCCGATGTGCGCTCGGTGCGCACAAGGCCTTCCATTTCCAGCTGAGCCAGTGCCCGCTGCATGGTGTTCGGGTTGACCCCCGCAGCGGCAGCCAGGTCCCGGACCGACTCCAGATGGCCCCCGGGCGGGTAGGTCCCCGCCAGGATCCTGGCCTTGAGCCGTTCCACCAGCTGGGCGTAGATCGGGCGGCTGGAATCAAACTGTTCTCCCATCGTTCTGTCTCCTTTCGTATTGC
Source organism: uncultured Faecalibacterium sp. (assembly GCA_934526125.1). Taxonomy (GTDB): domain Bacteria; phylum Bacillota; class Clostridia; order Oscillospirales; family Ruminococcaceae; genus Faecalibacterium. Next base: position 21,151 of record CAKSZU010000032.1, read on the forward strand.
TGTATTAAGCGTCTAGTACAATAATACACATTTTCTGCCTTCTGTCAAGGGGGAATTTTGCAAAAAGCTCCCTTTTTCTGTCCGGAAACGCAAAAAAGCCCCCGAAGGGCAGAGTTTTCACAGCTCTGCGGCCCTTCGGGGGCTTCGGTTCTTTTTCAGGGAAACAGGCGCTTACTGCTGCTCCTGTGCAGCGCGCTTGGCCTCCAGTGCCAGAATGGCATCCCGGCGGCTCAGGTTGATACGGCCCTGCTGGTCGATGTCGGTGACCTTGACCACGATGGCATCGCCCACGGCGACCACATCCTCCACCCGCTCGACCCGCTTGGTGTCCAGCTTGGAGATGTGGACCAGACCTTCCTTGCCCGGTGCGATCTCGACGAAGGCGCCGAAGTTCATCAGGCGGGTGACCTTGCCCTTGTAGATGGCACCGAT
>CAKSZU010000033.1 GCA_934526125.1 uncultured Faecalibacterium sp.
CCGGCTTCCAGCACCACCTGCAGGGTCTTGAAGCAGCCGCCGTCCGACAGGGCGATGAAGCCGATGTTCTTGGAGTCACGGATGTTCTTGGCCCAGCCGCAGACGGTCAGCTCGGTGCCGTCGGCGGGGGTGTTCTTGAACAGCGAGACGATCTCGGTACGTTCCATAGTAATTTTCCTCCGATAAAAATAAAAAGACAGCTTTGCCCTGAATTTTCAGGGCGAACAAGCTGTCTTGTAATGTCCGCGGTGCCACCTGAATTACCGGAAGTGTCCGGTCGCTCACGCGCTCACGAAAAAGGAAGCGCTGCCCCGTTAACGCTGGGCCTGCGGCGCACCTACTGGCGGCAGAAGCTCCTGCCGGGGTTCAGATTGCAGCTCCCGGGTGTTCGTTCGCGCACCGTCCGCTCACGGCTCGCAGCAGATGCCGTGTTCTCTGGAAGCGTCCCGGGGTGCGTTACTTTTCCCGATCCGTGCTGTTTCGCTATAAAAATAGCACAGCGGCCCCGGTTTGTCAATCGGCTTTTTGTGGGAAAACAGTTGAATTCGGCCCCTGAGAATGGTATCATGGATACCGTTGCGGTGTGCCCTGCACACCGGAAAACGGACGAATGCAGGAAAATCTTGAGTTGAGGAAGAACCATGAACGAAAATCGGACCAATACCCCCGCAGGTACGGAGGATGAGATCGACCTGATGGCGCTGCTGTTCGCTCTGCTGCACAAGGCAGGGCCCATTCTGGTCACGGCGGTCGTCTGCGCCCTGCTTCTGGGCGGCGCTGCCGGGATCAAGGGGATGAAGAACCGTGCGGCCGGCGCGGAGGGGGACCAGGCCTACGAGGAGGCGCTGGACGAGTACAACGACCAGAAGGCGGAGTGCGAACTGACGCTGGAAGAGTACGACCAGGAGAAGGAGACCTACCAGCAGGATCTGGAACAGGTGCAGCAGGCGCTGGAACAGGCCCGGAAGATCCGGGAGAACAGCCTGTGGGCCCAGCTGGATGCCAGCGACACCTGGACGGCCCAGGCCGACCTCTATCTGGGGGCAGGCAGCGGGACCACGGCCGTGCTGTCGGCCTACCAGAGCCGTCTGCTGACGGGGGAAGCCCTGCAGCAGGCCGCCGAAGCCGCCGGGCTGAAGGGCCGGGACCTGACCAGTGCTGTGACCGTGACTCCGGCAGAGGACGGTTCCGGCGCGTACAGCGGGGTGCTGACCCTGCGGGCCTGTGCCGGGGATCAGGTGCGGGCCGAGGCACTGCTGGATGCCCTGCTGGATCAGGTGCAGCCCCTGCACGGGGAGATCGCAGCCGCCGTGAGCAGCCATGAAGTGCAGCTCATCGGGCGGAGCGTCAGCCGGGGCATGTCCGACACGGTCCTGTCGGCACAGCAGGCCGACCGGGCACAGACCGACACCATGCAGGCTCAGCTGACGAACCTGAAGACCGCCCTCCAGACGCTGGAGGATGACCGCACCGCAGTCGAGAAGGAGCTGAACGGCCTTTCGGAGCCTGTCCGCAGCCAGAGCAGCAGATCGGCGGCCAAGTACGGGGCCATGGGCTTTGTGGTGGGCTTCGTGCTGGCCTGCGGCGTGGTGGCCGCAAAGATGCTGATGTCCGGGCTGATCTGCTCGGCTTCTGACCTGACCCGCACCACCGGGCTGGATGTGCTGGGCAGACTGGCCAGCGACCGCACCCGGAAGGCAAAGGGTCTGGACGCAAAGCTGGACCGGATGGAAGGTCGTCCCGACGGCAGCACCGATGGGGAGACACTCTGCCTGATGGCGCAGACCATCCGCAGCCGCGCCCCGGAGGCAAAGAACATTCTGATCACCGGTGATCTGCCCTCCGATCAGCTGGAAGCGCTGGCAGCGGCCCTGCAGGCTGCCGAAGCCCTGCGCGGCCAGAAGGTCACCGCCGCAGACTGCATCCTGAAAACGGCAGCCACGGTGCCCCACGCGGCGGCAGCCGATGCCATCGTGCTGGCGGCAGACTGCACCGTCACCCGCACCGACAGTGTCCGGGAGCAGCAGGACAAGATCGCCCGTCTGGGCAGAACGATCCTGGGCTGCGTGGTCTACGAATAAATCCGGAAATTTATGCAATGCCGCCGGGCGACCGGCGGCATTGCTGTTTACTGCAGGGCGGCGATCAGCCCCCGGGCGGCCAGCTGACCGGCATAGAGGGCCTCGTTGAGGTTGTTGCCGTGGCCGCCGATCTCAATGAGCAGGGCCCCGGGGGAAAGATCCTGATTGTAGAACCGATAGCTGAAGAGGACCGGCCGGGTGAACCCCGGGAACAGCCCCTCCATGGCGGTCTCCCACGCGGCAGCGAACCGGAGGTTGTTCCGGTAATCCGGCAGGGATACGGTGGTGCCGTTGTCGCACCCGCAGATGATCATGACCTGCGCGGCCTGCCGCCCTTCCACGGTGCAGACCGGGGCCATGCGGGCACCGGTCTCGGTCTCGATGGCGTCGCGGTGGACGTCCAGAATGATCCTGATGCTGGGGTACTGGGATAAGTACTGCTGGGCTGCGGCCCGGCTGTTGGCGTAGCTGCCGGTATAGCTGGGGTAGTCGTTCAGGCTCTCGTCGTGCAGGGTGTTGAGCCCGGCAGCGTTGAGCGTGTCGGCCATCACCCGGCCCACGGCGCACATATTGATGTTCCGGTCGGTGCTGCGGGAGCCGTCCCCGGGGCGGAACCACAGCCCGGAGGACAGGCGGTAGTCCTCGGTAGCGTGGGTGTGGAGGATCAGGATCTGGGGGTCCGGGCTGTTCCACTCCACTTCAAAGGGCAGCGGGTTCGTGATCTCGGCGGCGATGTCTGCCGCCGGGACCCGGGTGTTGTTCTTGATGCTGCCGCTGCCGCAGGGAATGTACTTTTCTCCGCTGCCCTGGGGATAGGACTTTTCCACAACGGTCCCGGCGTCGGCGGGGCGGGCCTCGTCCCCTTCCAGCGGGTAGAGCCACGCCGGTTCCTCCCCGGTCTGCGGGGCATCGGACGCCGCTTCCGGGGCGGTTTCTTCCGCAGGCAGGGCAGACTCCGCCGCCTGCGGGGCTGCTTCGGCACGGGCGGCTTCCCGGCTCAGGGAGAAGGCGGTCCGGGCGGCGGGCAGGGGTCCGATGACGGCAGCGGCCAGCGTCAGCAGCAGCCCGCCCGCAAAGAGGGCCAGCCCCAGCGCCAGCCCGGCCGCGGCCAGAAAGGGCAGGGCAAGCCCTGTCCGCACAGCAGATCCGTTCCGGCGCATGACAGCTCCCTCCCCTCTCTGCTATCAATATGCAGTCAGCCCGTCAGCCAACACAGCTGCGCCACCGTCAGCCCGGGCTGAAGGGCCCGGTTGATGGCGGTGCCCAGCAGAGCGGCCCCGTGGGCGATGACACTGTCCAGCTCCCGGGGTGTGACCACCAGATCCCGGCCCTCCTCCGCCTGCATCAGGGTGGGGATGCCCGCCGCGATGACCGGCAGCCCCAGCCGGGCGGCATCCAGATGCCGGGCGCTGTCGGGCTGGTCCGGGTGGAGCCCGGTGTCCGAGAACTGCAGTGTCCGGCCGAGACGCTCCGGCTCGGAGGAGCAGAGACTGTCTACGCAGAGCAGGGCAGAGGGGCGCAGCTCCCGCACCAGTGCCCCGGCCAGCTGCCGGAGGGTCAGGCCGGTGGCAGAAGATACCCCCGGCGCTGCCGCCGCCACCGGACGGATACCCTTCATGAGGATCCTGCGGGGGCCCATGGTGACGAAGATCTTCTGCACCGTGCGGGGGCCGAGGGCATCGGCGGTGACCCGGCGGTTGCCCACCCCCAGCACCAGCACCGGGCCTTCCGGGGGCAGCAGGGGACGCAGCTCGGCGGCGGCCGTCTCGATGACGGCGCTGTCCCGCTCGTCCAGCAGGCTCACCCGGGGGACTTCCAGCGTTACATACCGGCCCCGGGGCCGCGCCAGCCCCTCCCGGGTGATCTCCACCCGGGTGACGGTGACCCCGCCCCGGCGGGCGGTGGCCACCCGCACTCCGGACGGCAGGGACTGTGTTTCCTCCGAGGCAAACAGCTCGTCGGCAAGATCGGTCTGGCGCATACAGCTTCTCCTTTTTTCATGCAGAATTCCCGCCCGGGCGCTTTTTTGCGCCGCGGCGGGCGGACAGGGGCCGGAAAAATGAAAAAATTCCAAACAAAAATTCAAAAAAGGCTTGCACAGATACGGCAAATATGGTATCATAAGGTGCGCTGTTATAGGTAGCCAAGGAGGTGGAACGAATGCCTAACATCAAATCTCAGAAGGACCGCGTCGTGCAGGCTGCTGCAGAGCAGGCTCACAACAAGGCCATTAAGACCAACCTGAAAACAGTCGTCAAGAAGGCAGACGCTGCCATCGATGCTAAAGCCGCTGACAAGGACGCAACTGTCCTGGCTGCTGTTTCCGCGATCGACAAGGCTCGCGCTAAGGGTGTCATCAAGAAGAACACCGCTTCTCGCAAGATCAGCCGTATGGCCAAGCGTGCTAACAAGAACGCCTGATCAGACCTGATCGAGTGATCGACTGACGAACAAAACCTCCGCTCCGGGGAACTCCTCCGGTGCGGAGGTTTTTGTTTTGGGTCAGTTCTGGTCGTGGCTGCGGCCCAGCAGGGAGCAGACCACCCCGCAGACCAGGCTGGTGGTGACCCCGGCCGCCGCGGCCGTCAGCCCGCCGGTGAGGATGCCGATGACGCCTTCCTCAGCCAGGGCGGTGCGGACGCCCTTGGCCAGCAGGTGGCCGAACCCCAGCAGAGGCACGGTGGCCCCGCAGCCCGCCAGCTCGGCCAGCGGGGCGTACCACCCCAGGGCCGACAGCACCACCCCGGCCACCACATAGCCCGTCAGGATGCGGGCGGGGGTCAGGGCCGTCAGGTCGAGAAAAAGCTGCCCGATGACGCAGACGACCCCGCCGATGACGAATGCCCAGAAATAGATCATGTCGGTTCTCCTTTCGGCGCTTCCGGCGCGGTCAGCTCCACCAGATGGGCGATGGCCGGGATGCTCTCCTTCTGCAGGAAAGTGGTCTGGCTCATCAGAGCGCCGGTGGCGATGAAAAGCACCCGGTGCTGGCTGCGGCGCTTCAGCCGGGGCAGGATGTGCCCGCAGAGGACGGCGGCGGAGCAGCCCGGGCCGGAGGCTCCGCTCCGGACGGTCTGCCGGGCAGTGTCGTAGAGGATGGAGCCGCAGTCCACATGGTTCTTCAGCACCAGCCCCTGCCGGGTCAGCAGCTGCCGGAACAGCTGGCTGCCCACATGGCCCAAATCGCCGGTATAGATGGCGTCCAGATCCCCCGGCTGGCTGCCGGTGTCGGAAAGATAGCGCAGCAGGGTGGCCGCTGCAGCCGGTGCCATGGCGGCCCCCATGTTGTTGATGTCCCGGACGCCGTAGTCCTGCACCCGGCCGAAGGTCACGGCGCGGATGCCCACCCCCTGCCCGGCGGGGCGCAGCAGACAGGCCCCGGCCGCCGTGGCCGTCCACTGGGCGGTGGGCGTGCGGACTGCCCCGTAGCTCAGGGGTGTGCGGAACTGCCGCTCGGCGGCGCAGAAGTGGCTGGAAGTCATGGCCAGCAGGCCGCCGGTCATCCCGGCGCTGCAGAGGGCTGCCCCCAGCCCCAGAGCCTCGGCCATGGTGCTGCAGGCCCCGAAGACCCCGGCAAAGGGCAGGCCCAGCGTCCGGGCGGCGTAGCCGGAGGCCGTACACTGGGCCTGAAGGTCTCCGGCCAGAAGCAGGTCCACGTCCCGGCCGTCGGTCCGGGCTTTTTTCAGGCAGAGCTGCGCGGCCCGGAGCTGCAATTGGGTCTCGGCGGCCTCCCAGCTGGACTGCCCGAAGCGGTTGTCGGCGGAAAGCTCGTCGAACTCGGCGGCAAGGGGACTTTCCCCTTCCTTTTTGCCGCCCACGGCAGCGTGGGCGGTGATGACGGGCGGGGACGGAAAGAGCAGGGTGTCACCCCGGCGGATCGCCATGAAAAAATCCCCCTTTCAGGGCTGTTTTTCTGCAGATTTTGTGGTATACTGAACTTTCGCCGGGCAGGTGCAATCTTCGCGCCCGGCAAAGCGTATTGTAAGCGCAGGGGTTCATCCCCCCAGCAGCCAGAGTACCCCGCCGTAGACCACGGCGGCCAGCGTACCGTAGACGATGACCGGTCCCGCAATGGTGAACATCTTCGCCCCGGTGCCGCTGACCCGCCCCTCGGTCTTGAACTCAATGGCGGCGCTGACCACAGCGTTGGCAAAGCCGGTGATGGGCACCAGCGACCCTGCCCCGGCCCGGGCAGCCAGTTTCTGGTAAAGCCCCAGAGTGGTCAGTACCGCCGAGAGGACGATCAGGGTGCAGCTGGTCAGGGTGCCGGCCAGGTCGGCTTCCAGCCCAAGGGCCAGATACCGCTGGCGCAGCACCTCCCCCAGCAGGCAGATGCCGCCGCCCACGCCGAAGGCCCACAGGCAGTCGGTGCCGAGGGGGGAGGCAGGCCCGGTCTGCCGCACCTGCCGCGCATACTCCTGCGCAGTCATCTTCATACCAAACACCTCCGGGGGTTAGGATGCCCTGCGGAGAAACGAATATACCGGATCGAGAAGGAGAATCTCCATGAATCAGCAACCTGTCCATCGCCGCCGCATGACGCGGGCGGAATTGCGCCGACGCCGCCGAAACCGCGTCCTCTGCCGGGGCGCAGCTCTGATCTTTGCAGCCTGTGTGGCCACCGGAGTGCTGACCTTCCTGTTCCACCGCCGGGGCCAGAACGCGGCCGTGCCCGCCGACGACCCGGCCCGGAGCGCCGCCTCCGCCCCGGAGAGCGCCGCCGGGAGCGAAGCCGCGGTGGAAAGCGCCTGCAACGCGCTGGGCCTGACGAAGGAAGAGGCCGCCGCCATGCTGAACGACCCGCTGATGGTGCTGGTGAACCACACCAATAAGATGCCGGACGACTACACCTTCGAGACCGCCGAATGCGGCTCGGATACCGCCGTCAACAAGACCCTGCAGACCGCCGCCTGCGAGGCGTTCCTGGAAATGCAGAAGGCCGCCGCAGCCGATGGGGTCACCGTCCGGATGCAGAGCGGTTACCGCAGTGTGAAGTACCAGACCGGCCTGTATGAGCGGAAAACGAAGTACTACACCGATCAGGGCTACGACGAAGCCGCCGCAAAGGAGATGGCGGCGGCGGTGGTCAACCCGCCGGGCTACTCCGAACACAACTGCGGCCTGGCCGCCGACCTGAACAGCCCGGAACATGCCAGTCTGGACGAGGACTTCGAGAACACCGCCGCCTTCCGCTGGCTGTGTGAGCACGCGGGGGACTACGGGTTCATCCTGCGGTATCCCAAGGGAGCCGAGGACAGGACCGAGATCACCTACGAGCCCTGGCACTGGCGGTATGTGGGGTCGGAAAACGCCGCAAAGATCAACGCTTCCGGCCTGTGCTTCGAGGACTACATCGCCGCTTTGCGGGACATTGCCGGGTGAGGGCCGGACGGCCGGTGAAGAAAGCGTAAAATTTTGCGCGGGCCGTTTGCATTTCACCCTGCAGTATGGTAAGATAACAATGGTCTGCTGTCGGAAAACGCATCCGACGGGCAGAGCTGGTGTAAAACAGACAAAAGAGGGAATAATCCATGAAACTTCGTTCTAAAATGATCCTGACCGCTGCGTCCCTGGCCCTGAGCTGCGCTCTGCTGGCCGGCTGCGGTTCTTCTTCCTCCACCTCCACGGCCTCTTCCGCCGCATCCTCCGAGGCCGTGCCCGACTCCGCCGTGCTGAGCCAGGCTTCCAGCATCACGCTGGGCGAGGACAACAGTACCGATGCCCTGAACGCCCCCTTCGAGACCCTGCTGGAGGCGGACCCCATCTCCAACCAGTTTGAGATCGCCGCCATGAACATTGAGTACGATTTCGGCCTGAAGGCAGAGGACGTGGTCAGCTACAAGGGCGTCAAGAGCAATGACAACGGCGACGCCGGTCTGGTGCTGGTGATCGAAGCCGCCGACGGCAAGGCCCAGGATGTGGCCGATGCCCTGCAGGCCTACCAGCAGGACCAGGTGGCCTTCTACGGCAACTACGCCGAGTTTGCCCAGGCACAGACCAATGTGGAGAACGCGGTCATTGCCTTCAAGGACAACACCGTGGTCATGGTCATCGCTTCCAACGAGTGCAGCGCCGATCTGGACAGCGCCGTGGACAGTGCCCTGAGCAAGTAAATCGGAGATCGGAAGGCCGGTGCCGTGGCGGCATCGGCCTTTTTTGAAGGAGGTCAACGCCTTGGTTTTCAGCACCATCATCTTTCTGTTCCGGTTTCTTCCCATCACGCTGGCGCTGTATTACCTTGCGCCCGCAAAGCTCAAGAACACCGTCCTGTTCCTGTGCAGCCTGGTGTTCTACTGCTGGGGCGAAGTCCGGTTCTTCCCAGTCATGCTGGCTCTCATCCTCATCAACTATCTGTGCGGGCTCGGGCTGGAAAAGGCCGATGCAAAGCCCGCCGTCCGCAGGGTCCTGCTGCTGACGGCCCTGCTGGCCAGTCTCGGGATGCTGTTCTATTTCAAGTACGCGAACTTTGTCATCCACAGCGTCAACAGCCTGCTGGGCACCGGCTTTGCGGCGATCCAGGGCATCGGCACCCTGCCGCTGGGCATCAGCTTCTACACCTTCCAGACCCTTTCCTACACCATCGACGTCTACCGCCGGGAGGTGAAGGCCGAACACAACATCATCGATTTCGGTGCCTATGTGGTGATGTTCCCCCAGCTCATCGCGGGGCCCATCGTCAAATACCGGGACGTCTCGGCTCAGCTCCATGTCTACAAACACCGCTATGATCTGAAGCAGATCGAGGAGGGCATGACCCTGTTCGCCTTCGGTCTGGCCAAGAAAGTGCTGCTGGCGGACGCGGTGGGTGCGCTGTGGACCGACATCATCGGGATCGCGGACAGCCCTTCCACCACCTTTGTGGGTCTGGCCAATGCCTCCACCCCGCTGGTCTGGCTGGGCGTCATCGCCTACTCGCTGCAGCTCTACTTTGACTTTTCGGGCTACTCCATGATGGCCATCGGCATGGGAAAGATGCTGGGCTTCGACTTCCCCCAGAACTTCAACTACCCCTATATCTCCCGCTCCATCACCGAGTTCTGGCGGCGCTGGCACATGACCCTGTCCGGCTGGTTCCGGGAATATGTCTATATCCCCCTGGGCGGCAACCGGAAGGGCCTGAAGCGGCAGATCTTCAACCTCTTCGTTGTGGAGCTGCTCACCGGCATCTGGCACGGCGCGGACTGGAACTTCATCTGCTGGGGCCTGTACTACTTCGTGCTGCTGGCCGTCGAAAAGCTGTTCCTGCTGAAATATCTGGAAAAGGGAAAACTCTGGCCCCACCTGTACACCCTGTTCCTCGTGGTGGTGGGCTGGGCCATGTTCGTGGGCAACGAGAGCGGCGTGGGCTTCGGCCTGCTGTTCCAGAAGCTCTTTGTTCCCTCCGGCGGGGCTTCGCCGGTGTATTTCCTGCGCAATTACGGTGTGCTGCTGGCCGTCAGCGCGGTCTGCTGCACCCCGCTCATCGAAAAGATCTGGAACGTTCTGCGCCGCCGTGCCGTGACAAGGGTGGCCGCGGTGCTGTTCCTGCTGGTACTCTCCACGGCCTATGTGGTGGGCAGCACCAACAGCCCGTTCCTGTACTTTAACTTCTGAGGGAGGTGTGACCATGGACAAGCATTCCGGAAAAGCCGCGTCCCTGCGGCAGTACCCGGTTTTGATCGCGTTCGGGCTGTTCTTTGCGGCCCTGTTCGTGCTGGATCTGGTCACGCCGGACAGGGCATACAGCGAACTGGAGAACACCACCCTGACCCAGCGGCCGAAGCTGACCGCCGTGTCGGCGGACGGGCTGAACAACTACTTCACCAGCTACACGAAATACGTCAAGGATCAGGTCTTCGGGCGGGATCAGTGGATCGGCCTGCAGGGCCTGTCGGAGACGGTCCTGTTCCAGAAGAACCAGAGCGGCGGCATCCTGCTGGGTCGGCAGAAGATGATGTTTGCCCGGCATTACAGCATCCTGCCCAGCGAGGAAAAGGGAATGAACAAGAACCTTGCCGCCGTGCAGTCCCTGAGCCGGCGGTATCCTGGCAAGGTGAACTTCATGCTGGTGCCGTCGGCCTCCACGGTCTACTCCGAGAATCTGCCCGCCGGGGCACCCCAGATCGACGAAGAGGCTCAGCTCGATGCGGCCAGGCGGGCCGTGCCGGAGGGCCGGTTCATCGAGGTCCTCCCGGCGCTGACGGCCCACAAGGACGAGTACCTGTATTACCGCACCGACCATCACTGGACCACGCTGGGGGCTTATTATGCCTACGAGCAGTTCTGCAAGGAGCTGGGGCTGACCCCCTTTGACCGGAGCGCTCACACCGAGGAGACGGCGGAGGACTTCTACGGCACCCACTACTCCAAGGCCCGCACCTGGAACGCCGAGCCGGACACCATCACCTGGTACGACCTGCCCAACGCCCTGACGATCTGGAACGTCACCGGCCCGGGCCAGCCCACGGATGGCACCGTCACCGGCCTGTACGACACGGAAAAACTGTCGGTCTACGACAAATATGCCATGTTCCTCCACGGCAACAACGGCCTGAGCCGGGTGGAGGGCAGCGGCACCGGGAAGATCCTTGTCATCAAGGACAGCTACGCCAACAGCTTTGTGCCCTACCTGACCGCCAACTACGCCGCCATCGATGTGGTGGATTTCCGCAACTACAACTACGGGCTGGATCAGCTCATCGCCGACAACGACTATGACCAGATCCTGGTGCTGTACAGTTATGCCAGCTTTACCAGCGACCCGTATTTCTACCGCGCCGGTGTGGCAGGCTGAAAGCGAAAATATTGCAGTAGAATTCACCAAACTTTCACTTGTTTTTTCATGCGACTTTCCAATTTTTGATAATTATGAACAAAAACCATTGCAAAAAACAGGTGAATGTAGTAGTATGAAGTTGGAAGCAGGGCGGCTGACGAAAACCGGATGCCGCCTTTCCAGTTCCAAAGGAGTCTGAATACCCATGAACAACAAGATGAACCTGCCTGCAGAATATGCAGTGCTTTCCGAAGAGGAAATGACCTATACCGAAGGCGGGGCGGCTGCCAAGCTGAATGCGCTGGACGTGTTTACCACGGCTGCGACTGTGGTAGGCGCAGCGGTGCTGGGCGCGAGCTATGTCTGGGGCATTTCGGTCTCACGGGATTGGCTCAACAAGAAGAGCAACCGGGAGGGCAATGTCTTTACCATTCTGGGGCGTGCGGCCGATGACATTGCAGCGGATATGTCCAAGTCCGCCTCCAATTTCGTGCGGGACGCCGTTTCTGCGACCATGGTCGTGGGGCTGGCCCCCCTGAGCGCCATCCTGATGATCCTCTGAGCAGAATGAATTCGGAGATCCTGCGGATGATTCACAATGTTACTTGCGGTGCGGTGTGCGCCGTAGGGATAAATTGCTTTTAAGGAGTGTTATTATGGAAAAGAAAATCATGATGCCCGCGAACTACAATGTTATGAGCGAGGAAGAAATGACCTACACCCAGGGCGGCGATGCTACCAGCATTCTGTACATGGCAAGCTCTGTCTGCAGCCTGGTCCTGTCTGTTGCATATGTTTACAACTATGCTAAGGGCATGAAGGCTACCCGCGATTACATCAAGGCTCACAAGGGCGAGGATACCTCCACTCTGGTCGATGGCGGCCTCGAGGCCTACTCCAACTACGTCCAGAGCAGCCCTGTCAATGCCGTTAAGGGCATCGCAGCCGGTCTGGCTTCTGTGAGCTTCTTCCCCATCACCGCTCTGTGCGTCGTCACTGCCTGATCTGTTCTGACCAGACAGCACGGAGTACTCCGAAGAACAGTTTAAGACGGCGGTTCACCCCTCGCGGGCGGGCCGCCGCCTTTTTGTTTACAATTTGTCTCTGGAAAATGGGGGCAAAACGGGGTATACTGTTCTTTGTAAGTAAGAACAATTCTCTTTTTTCTCTTTCCCGCCGTGGAAAAGGAAAATGTGCATGGAGGTGCCGGATATGGCAGTGATCACCATTACGAAAGAAAATTTTGATGCTGAGGTGCTGCAGAGCGAAAAGCCCGTTCTGCTGGACTTCTGGGCCAGCTGGTGCGGCCCCTGCCGCATGGTCAGCCCCATCGTGGACGAGGTGGCTGAGGAGCGTACCGACGTCAAGGTGGGCAAGGTGAACGTGGACGAGCAGCCAGAACTGGCTTCCCAGTTCGGCGTGATGAGCATCCCCACCCTGCTGGTGTTCGAGCAGGGCAAGCTGGTCAATCAGGCCGTCGGTGCCCGCCCCAAGGCCGGCATCCTGGCGCTGCTGGGCTGAGCAGAAACATAAAACCGCATCCCCCGCTGTGTGCATCCTCTGCACCGGCGGGGGATGTTTTGCGTGGCGGGACGGCTTTGCTGTTTTGGTTCTCCATCATCTGTTTTGCGGCATCGATGAAATGATTTCGCGTTTCTGTACAAACGCACCGAAAAACGGTATGATTGGGTCGGAAATGCCGTCACTTTCACGCTTTACAACTTTATCTTAATAAAGTAAAATAATCTCAGAGAGTCCGCCCCGGGCGGATGCCGGTGCTGCGGCAGAAAGACCCGGAAAAACGGACCAGAGGGAAGAACGGGGGAAAACGGAGAATGGAACTGGATCTGTCGTATCTGCAGCCCAAGGAGCGGGCCTCCTTTGCGCTGCGGGCGCTGTATGAGGCGGCGGGCTGCCGCAAATATCACATGGGCCGGTTTGAAGAGTACGGCCTGTATCAGGAGAACCGGAGTTTCCTGTCGTCGGAGCAGGTCATCACCTTTACGGATCTGGACGGGCGTCTGCTGGCCCTGAAGCCGGACGTGACCCTTTCCATTGCCAAGACGGCGCAGCCCGCCCCCGGCGAGACCCTGAAATATTACTATCATGAAAACGTCTACCGCCCCTCGGCGGAGAGCCACACCTTCCAGGAGATCAGCCAGATGGGTCTTGAGATGCTGGGGGCCGTAGGGGAGCAGCAGGTGCGGCAGACGGTAGGCCTTGCGGCGTCCAGTCTTGCCCAGCTGGGCCGGGCGTGGGTGCTGGAGGTCAGCCACATGGGCTACCTTTTCGGGCTTCTGGATGCTTTGAACGTCCCCGCTGCCGCCCGTCCCGTCCTGCTGGGCAAGCTGCGGGAGAAAAATGCCCACGAGCTGCGGGCCGCCGCCCGGGCGGCCGGTGTGGATCAGGCCGGGGCCGATGCGCTGGCCGGTCTGCTGGACCTCTGCGGCAGCTATGAGGAGACCCTGACCCGGGCTGAGACTGCCTGCCGCAACGACCGGATGCGGGCCGCCGCCGCCGAGCTGCGGGCTCTGTCCGAGACGCTGGAAGCCTCCGGCGGCGCGGTGCGGCTGGACCTGAGTCTGGCCGGGGAAATGGAATATTACAACGGCCTGGTCTTTCAGGGCTATCTGCAGGGGCTGCCCCGCCCGCTGCTGAAGGGCGGCCGCTACGATCTGCTGATGCAGAAATTCACCCCCGGGGCCGGGGCCATCGGTTTTGCGGTCTATCTGGATGAGCTGGACCGGCTGAGCGCTCCGCTGCCGCCGGTGCAGCAGCAACAGACCGACCGGGTGATGCTGAATGTGGCTTTGCCTAAGGGCCGTCTGGGCGATAAGGTCTATGACCTGCTGGCCCGCATCGGCTACGGCTGCCCGGAGGACTACAACGCCACCCGGAAACTGGTGGTGGAGAACCCGGAGGCGGGCATCCGCTATTTCCTCGTCAAGCCCAGCGATGTGGCCATCTATGTGGAACACGGTGCCGCCGATGTGGGCATCGTGGGCAAGGATATCCTCACCGAAGCTTCGGCGGATGTCTACGAGCTGCTGGACACCGGCCTTGGAAAATGCCGGATGTGCGTGGCTGCCCCGGCCGACTACCGGGATGACCCCGGCCGCCCGGTGCGGGTGGCCACCAAATTCGTCAACATCGCCAAGAGCTGCTACGCATCCATGGGCCGGGACATCGACATCATCAAGCTGAACGGCTCTATCGAGCTGGCCCCCATCCTGGGCCTGTCGGATGTGATCGTGGATATCGTGGAGACCGGCACCACTCTGAAGGAGAACGGCCTGAAGGTGGTCACCGAGTTCATGCCCATTTCGGCCCGGTTCATCGCCAACAAGGCGAGCTACCAGTTCAAGCACCGGGAGATGGACACCATGCTGGAAAAACTGCGCCGGACCTTACAGGAGGAAGCAAAATGATCAGGCTGTATAATTTTGACGAGCTGAAGCCCGAAGAGATCCTGAACCGGGATATCCGGGCCGAAAAGAACGTGGAGGACGTGGTGGACGGCATCATTGCCGACGTCCGAGTCCGGGGCGACGAGGCTCTGAAGGACTACGCCCTGAAATTCGACGGGGCGAAGATCGAAAATCTGCAGGTGACGCAGGAGGAGATCGACGAAGCCTTCGCCAATATGGACCCCTACTTCCTCGAGACCCTGCGGGAAGCGGCGGCCAATATCGAGAGCTTCCACCGCCAGCAGGGGCACAAGAATTTTGTGGTGAACGACAAGCCCGGCATCGTGCTGGGCCAGAAATATACCCCCATTGAGAAGGCCGGTGTCTATGTGCCCGGCGGCACGGCGGCCTATCCCTCCACCGTGCTGATGGACGTCATCCCCGCCAAGGTGGCAGGTGTGTCCGAGATCGTCATGACCACCCCGGCGGGCAAGGACGGCAAGGTGAACCCGGTCATTCTCGCCGCCGCCGCCACCGCAGGCGTGACGAAGATCTTCAAGACCGGCGGTGCCCAGGCGGTGGCGGCGCTGGCCTACGGCACCCAGAGCATCCCGGCGGTGGATAAGATCGTTGGCCCCGGCAACATCTACGTTGCCACCGCCAAGCGCAAGGTGTTCGGCAAGGTGGGCATCGACATGATCGCAGGCCCCAGTGAAATTCTGGTGCTGGCCGACGGCGGCTGCAACTCCGCCTGGGTGGCCGCCGACCTGCTGAGCCAGGCCGAGCACGACAAGCTGGCCAGCCCTGTGCTGGTCACCGACAGCGCCGACCTTGCCAAAGCCGTGCAGGCGGAACTGGAAGTGCAGATCCCCCAACTGCCCCGTGCCGCCATCGCCCGGGCCAGCGTGGACGACAATGGCAAGATCATCGTCTGCACCGACCTGCACAAGGCCATCGAGGCCTGCAACATCATCGCCCCGGAGCATCTGGAAGTCTGCGTGGAGGACCCCTTCGGCGTGTTGAATGAGATCAAAAACGCGGGCAGCATCTTCCTGGGCCGGAACGTGCCCGAGGCACTGGGCGATTACTTCGCAGGCCCCAACCACACCCTGCCCACCAGCGGCACGGCCCGCTTCTCCAGCCCGCTGGGCGTGGACGACTTCGTCAAGAAGTCCAGCTTTATCTACTACACCCGCGAGGCGCTGGGCGAGGTGGCCCCCCGCATTGCGGATTTTGCCGAGCGCGAGGGCCTGCATGCCCACGCCAAGAGCGTGACCATCCGGTACGAGAAATAAGGGAGGAAATTGTATGAGCCGTTTTCTTTCCCCCAGACTGGAAGCTGTCACCCCCTACACCCCGGGGGAACAGCCGCAGGACCAGCAGTACATCAAACTGAATACCAACGAGAGCCCCTACCTGCCCAGTCCGGCGGTGGTGGCAGCGGTGAGCGAAGCCGAGGTGGAAAAGCTCCGTCTCTACTCCGACCCTGCCTGCGCCGACCTGCTGCGGAGCGCGGCGGTCCACTTCGGCCTGCAGCCGGAGCAGATCATGCCCGGCAACGGCAGCGATGAGAACCTCTTCTTTGCCCTGCGGGCCTTCTGCGATGAAGATCACCCGCTGGCCTATGCGGATATCACCTATGGCTGCTACGGTGTCTGGTGCGGGCTGATGCACATCCCCAGCCACATCATCCCTTTGAAAGAAGATTTCACGCTGGACCCGAAGGATTACTGCGGCCTGAACGAGACCATCGTCATCGCAAACCCCAACGCCCCCACCGGTCTGGCCCTGCCCCGGGAGGCCATTGAGGGCATCCTGAAGGCGAATCCGGACAGCGTGGTGATCGTGGACGAGGCCTATGTGGACTTCGGCGGCGAGAGCTGTGTGCCCCTCATCGACCGGTACGACAACCTGCTGGTGGTGCAGACCTTCTCCAAGTCCCGCCAGCTGGCCGGTGCCCGGCTGGGTCTGGCCATGGGCAATGCAAAGCTCATTGCCGACCTGAACCGGGTCAAGTTCAGCCTGAACCCCTATAATATCAACCGTCTGACCCTGAAGGCCGGACAGGCCGCGCTGGAAGACACGGCCTATTTCGACCGCACCCGGGCTGCCATCATGGAGACCCGCGGCTGGACGAAACAGCAGCTGGAAGCCCGGGGCTTTGCGGTGCTGGACAGCCGCTCCAACTTCCTGTTTGCCTCTACGCAAAACAAAAACGGCGGCGAATTGTACCGGAAGTTGAAGGAAAAAGGCATTCTGGTGCGGCATTTCGATGCGCCCCGGATCGGGAACTGGCTGCGGATCACCATCGGCACCCCGGAGCAGATGCAGGCCCTGCTGAAAGCGCTGGATGAGATACTGGAGGGATGAACCATGCGGGAAGTGACGCTGGAACGCAACACCAATGAGACGCAGATCGAGCTGACCCTGAATCTGGACGGTGCCGGGCGGTATGAGATCGACACCGGATGCGGGTTCCTGAACCACATGCTGGAACTGTTTGCCCGCCACGGACGGTTTGATCTGGTGCTGACCTGCCACGGAGATGTGGAAGTGGACTACCACCACACCGCCGAGGACATCGGCATCGCGCTGGGGCAGGCCTTTGCCCGGGCGCTGGGCGAGATGCGGGGCATCCAGCGGTACGGCAGCTTCTATCTGCCCATGGACGAGGCGCTGGTACTCTGCGCCGTGGACCTGTCCGGCCGGTGTACCCTGAACTGGGATGTCCACTGCAAGACTGAAAAGGTGGGGGATTTCGACGTGGAATGTGCGTCGGAGTTCTGGCTTGGCTTTGCCCGGAACGTGCCCGCTACCGTCCACTTTGTCCAGTTTGCGGGCGAGAATACCCATCACATTCTGGAAGCCTGCTTCAAGGGGGCAGGCCACGCGCTGGCGGCGGCTGTCGCCATTGACGCTGCCCACCGGGATGAGATCCCCTCCACGAAAGGACTGCTGGTATGATCGCGATCATTGATTACGGCGTGGGCAACCTTTTCAGCCTGAAGTCCAGCCTGAAACAGCTGGGGCTGGAGGCTGTTGTGACCGCCGACGCCGACACCATCCGGGCCGCCGACCGGCTGATCCTGCCGGGGGTCGGGGCCTTTGCCGACGCCATGGCAAAGCTGACCGCCACCGGCCTTGTGCCGGTCATCAGGGCGGAAACCGAAACAAAGCCGCTGCTGGGCATCTGTCTGGGAATGCAGCTGCTGTTTGAAAAAAGCTACGAGTACGGCGAACACGCCGGTCTCGGCTTTGTCAAAGGCGAGGTCTGCCCGCTGGAGCCGGACCTTGCCGACAAGAGCCTGAAGGTGCCGCAGATCGGCTGGAACGCGCTGCACATCGTAAGAGATGACCCGCTGTTCCGGTACATCCGCGAGGGCGAATATGTGTATTACGTCCACAGCTACTACGGGAAAAACTGTACCGGGAGTACACTGGCTGTCAGCGATTACTCCATCCCCGTCACCGGTGCGGTGCGGGCGGGCCGGGTGTACGGCACCCAGTTCCACCCCGAAAAGAGCGGGGACACGGGGCTGCGGATCCTGAAGGCTTTCAGCGAATTGTAAACTGGCTCGCCCTCTCAGTCAAAGCCTGACGGCTTTGCCAGCTCTCCCAAAGGGAGAGCCAATGGCGGCTCATGGTCAGCTGTTGCTGAATCTGGGACATGCGTTGCCTCTCCCTTTGGGAGAGGTGGATTTGCGAAGCAAAGACGGAGAGGGCAAGGACGCTAAAGGAGAGACAACTATGCAGCTATTTCCGGCAATTGACCTGCGCGGCGGCAGGGTGGTGCGGCTGACCCAGGGGGACTACGACCGGATGACGGTCTACGGCGAGGACCCCTGCGCCCAGGCGCGGGAGTTCCTTGCCGCAGGGGCAAAGAACCTGCACGTCGTGGATCTGGACGGCGCAAAGGATGGCACCCTCTCCAACTACGACACCATTGCCGCGCTGGCAAAGCAGGGCGGCCTGTACATCGAAGTGGGCGGCGGTATCCGCACCGAGGAGCGCATTGAAAAATACCTCTCCCTCGGGGTGGGCCGCTGCATTCTGGGCAGCGTGGCGGTGACGGATTTTGACTTCACTGCCCGGATGCTGAAACAGTACGGCGATAAAATTGCCGTGGGGGTGGATGCAAAGGACGGCTTTGTGGCCATCCACGGCTGGAAGGAGGTCAGCGCCGAACGGGGCGTGGACTTCTGCAAGCGGCTGGCGGATGCCGGCTGCACGGCCATCGTCTACACCGACATCGCCTGCGACGGTGCCATGCAGGGCACGAACCTCGGGCTGTACCGCCAGCTGACGGCGGAGGTGCCGGGGGTGGCCTTCACGGCCAGCGGCGGCATCTCGTCTGAGGCAGAGCTGCTGGAACTGGAACAGATGGGCGCGGCCGCGGCCATTCTGGGCAAGAGCCTGTACACCGGTGCGCTGGACCTGAAACATTGTGTACAGCTGGTGCAGAAATAAACGGAGGGGAAAGATATGATCACAAAACGCATCATCCCCTGCCTTGACGTGCGCAACGGGCGGGTGGTCAAGGGGACCAACTTCGAGGGCATCCGGGACGTGGCCGACCCGGTGGAGATGGCCCGGATGTACAACGCGGCCGGGGCCGACGAGCTGGTGTTCTACGATATCACCGCGAGCTACGAGGGCCGGGCCCTGTTCACCGATATCCTGACCCGGGTGGCCAGCGAAATTTTTATTCCGCTGACCGTGGGCGGCGGCATCAACACGCTGGAGGATTTCGACCGGGTGCTGAAGTGCGGGGCCGATAAGGTCAGTGTCAACTCCGGTGCCCTGAAGAACCCGGACCTCATCCCGGCGGCGGCCCAGCGCTACGGCAACCAGTGCGTGGTGCTTTCGGCGGACGTCAAGCGGGTGAACGGACAGTTCCGGGTCTTTGCCAAGGGCGGCCGGGAGGATACCGGCCGGGATGCCCTGGAATGGATCGGCTGGTGCGTGGACCACGGCGCCGGGGAGATCTGCCTGAACAGCATTGACACCGACGGCGTCCGCACCGGCTTTGATCTGGAAATGCTGGATGCCGTGGCGGCCCGGGTGAACGTGCCCATCATCGCCAGCGGCGGCGCGGGCAAGAAAGAGGATTTCCTCGAGCTGTTCCACCACAAAGGGATCGATGCGGGCCTTGCGGCGGGCATCTTCCACCAGAAACTGCTGACCATCCATGACCTGAAGACCTGGCTGAACGAAAATGGGATCGAAATGCGGCTCTGAGCTCTTGCGTTTCGTCTCACTTTAGGATAAACTGTAAGTGTTCCCCCGTGAGGGGAAGGAGTATACTATGGAACTGAAATTTGATGAAAAGGGCCTCATCCCTGCCATCGTGCAGGATCACTACACCAAAGAGGTGCTTACCCTTGCCTACATGAACGCCGAGACGCTGGCGCTGACCATCGCCGAGGGGCGCACCGTGTTCTGGAGCCGGAGCCGTCAGGAGATCTGGCGCAAGGGCGACACCAGCGGCAATGTGCAGCATGTGGTGTCCATCACCGCCGACTGCGACAGGGACGCACTGGTGGTGGAAGTGGTCAAGGACGGCCCCGCCTGCCACACCGGCGCCGAGAGCTGCTTCTTCAACGAAGTGTATGTCTCGCCGGAGCTGAAGCAGTTCAGCTGGCAGGGGCTCTACGAACTCATCAAAGGCCGCAAGACGAACCCGCAGGAGGGCAGCTACACCACCTATCTCTTTGAAAAGGGCAAGGAAAAGATCCTGAAAAAGGTGGGCGAGGAGTGTACCGAGGTCATCATTGCGGGCGAAAAGGAAGACAAGGCCGAGACCATCTACGAGATCAGCGATCTGGCGTACCATGTGCTGGTACTGATGGTGCAGGCAGGCATCACGGTGGAGGACATCACCCGTGAGCTGGAAAAACGCCATGTCATCGACCACAAGGTCAAACAGGAAAGGATGCAGTGA
>CAKSZU010000034.1 GCA_934526125.1 uncultured Faecalibacterium sp.
TGGTTCTTCCCTTTCGCTTCCGCTGCCTTTCAGAAGTCATTCTTTCCGGCGGCCCTTGGCGCTCAAGTATAATACCACATCCCGTCCCGTTTGGCAACCCCTTTTTTCATCTTTTTTGTCCTTTTTTCGCTCTTCGGCTTTTTTGACAGTTTTTTGCTCCGGTTTTATGGTTCCTTTGACCCCAAAAGGAAAAGAGGCTGCCCGCTGGCAGCCTCTTTTTTGAGAATCAGTTGAATTTGAAGATTTTCTGTGCGATGCGGTATCCGCCCAGGACGATAGCGTCTCCTTTGGGAATCTTCAGGTTGGTGATGCCGCCGAAGCCGTACCGGATCGAGCGGTAGATATCCGGCTTGACGTTTGCCTTCAGATACGCCCAAAGCTCCTGCTCCTTTTCCTTTGCGGCAGCACTGCCGTCCAGAAGCAGGAAGATATCGCTGACGGCCATCATCATGGACAGGTAGTGCAGCATATAGCTGCGCAGCTTCTTCTCCCCTTTCAGGGCGTCCAGGTCCTGACAGTCGATCATGTGCTTGGTGACCCGCAGCTGCTGATCCACACGCTTGACCATCACAGCCTCGTTGACGCTCTGATCCGCGCGTCCGATGAAGTACCGGTAGAGGTCAAGATCCATATAGTACATGCTCTTGACATAAGGCAGGGGCTGATAGACAAAGATGTTGTCCACATAGAAGGTATGCTTGGGCAGGACCATGCCGCAATCCCGCAGCACCTGTGTGCGGTAGATCACAGAGTGCATCAACAGGTTCTGGTCCGGGCGGAAGCGGCCCACGTGCATCCAACCGAACAGCCGGTTCTGCGGGAACACATTGGTGTACCGCACCGTATGGCTGGTGTTGTCCTCCACATGCTCGTAGACATAGTTGCAGATCATCAGATCCGGTGCCGTGCCCCGGGCCACCAGCGTGGTCAGCTTGGCCAAAACCGTCTTGAGAGCGCCTTCATCCAGCCAGTCATCGCTGTCCACTACCTTATAATAGAGACCGGTGGCGTTGCGGATGCCCTGATTGACGCCCTCGCCGTGGCCGCCGTTTTCCTGATGGATGGCCTTGACGATGGTGGGATAGCGGGAAGCGTACTCATCGCAGATGGCAGGGGTGTCGTCCTTGACCGAGCCGTCATCCACCAGGATGATCTCGGCCTGCTCACCAGCCGAGAGCAGCGTCTCGATGCAGTGACGCATATATGCCGCCGAATTGTAGCACGGCACGGCAAATGTAATCAGTTTCTGAGACATATCGAAATACTCCTTTTAGCTTTTTCCGGAGCCGTATGAACAAATCGCGGCTCAAAATGGAGATATGTATTCTTATTATATCATTTTTTGCACAGAAATGCTATTGATTCCGGAAAATCAGCCCCGCATTTTACAGGGAATTCAAAAGTGTGCTATAATGGTCAGGCCGCGGACTGCATGAAAAAGCCCGCCTGTGATCCCTATTACTTATTATAACGGAGGAAACCATGGAAACCCCGCACTCGATCCTGAAAAAAGTTTTTGGATATGACAGCTTCCGTCCCGGGCAGGAAGAGATCGTCTCCCGGCTGCTGGCGGGGCAGGACGTCCTGGCCGTCATGCCCACCGGTGCGGGCAAATCCATCTGCTATCAGGTCCCGGCCCTGCTGCTGCCGGGCATCACCATCGTGGTGTCCCCGCTGGTCAGCCTGATGAAAGATCAGGTGGGTGCGCTGGTGCAGGCCGGTGTGGCGGCGGCTTTCCTGAACAACAGCCTCACCGACAACCAGAAGGCGCTGATGCTCCGCCGGGCCCGGGAAGGCTGGTACAAGATCATCTACGTTGCCCCCGAGCGGCTGGAGATGCCGGGGTTCCAGCGCTTTGCGCAGGAGCGCACCATCAGCATGGTCACCGTGGACGAAGCCCACTGCATCAGCCAGTGGGGACAGGATTTCCGGCCCAGCTACCTGCGGATCCGGCAGTTTGTGGACAGCCTTCCCAGCCGTCCGGTCGTGGGCGCATTCACCGCCACGGCCACGGCCCATGTGCGGGAGGACATCCGCACCTGTCTGGACCTGCACAATCCCTATGAGGTGACCACCAGTTTTGACCGGCCCAATCTCAGCTTTGCCACCCGGCGCGCCCTGCCCAGTGAAAAGCCCCGCATCCTGCTGGATCTGGTCCTGAAGGAGGGCGACAACGCCGGTATCATCTACTGCAGCACCACCCGGCAGGTAGACGAGACCACCCAACTGCTCCAGAGCCGCGGCATCCGGGCCGGAGCCTATCACGCCAAGCTGGACGCTGCGACCCGCCAGAAGAATCAGGACGATTTCCTCTACGACCGGCTGCAGATCATGGTGGCCACCAATGCCTTCGGCATGGGCATTGACAAACCCAACGTCCGGTTCGTCATCCACTACAATATGCCCAAGGATCTGGAAAGCTACTATCAGGAAGCGGGCCGGGCCGGGCGGGACGGCGAACCTGCCCGCTGCACCCTGCTCTACTCGGGCACGGACGTGCGCACCATCCGCTTCTTTATTGATAAGGAGCGGGAAGCGGACAACGGCCTGCCTGCCGATGTCAAGGCCGAGGCCGCCCGCAAGGCGGAGGAGCGCCTGAAGTACATGACCTTCTACTCCACCACGCCCCGCTGTCTGCGGGGATTCCTGCTGAGCTATTTCGGTGAGGCCGCCCCCCAGAAATGCGGCAACTGCTCCAACTGCCTGCAGGCCGAATCTGCCGCCCAGCAGGTCGAGCAGGAGGCCGCACAGGCCCGGCAGCGGGCTGCCGCCAGCGCAAAGCGTCTGGCTTCTGCCCGCCCGCGCACCGGCGATGAACCCCTCAGCCAGCAGGACGAAGAGCTGCTGGCCGCCCTCTACGCTCTGCGCAAACGGCTGGCCGCCCAGCAGAAGATCCCGGCCTATCTGGTGTTCAACGATGCCACCCTGCGCCAGATGGCCCGCAAAAAGCCCCTGAGTACCGACGAGCTGCTGAGCATCTCCGGCGTCGGCGAGAAAAAAGCCGCCCGCTATGGCGACGCCTTCCTGACCGTCATCGAAAACACCGTCGGCGGGCGCGGATGATTTCAATATAAAAAGAAGCGTCCCGTTTTCCACAAATCACAGTCAGGATGTGGAAAACGGGACGCTTTCTTTTTCAAACGAAAAGAGAGCCGGATTTCTCCGACTCTCCCAAGTATACATCCGCTAGAACGTATACCCCAATTAGTGTATATATTATACTTCAAGTATGAAGCAGATGCAAGCCTCAAATGAAATTTTTCAAAATTTCCATCCGGGATGCGAGATCCGGATGAAGCACCACAGAGGACACCGCAGGATCAACCGAATTCCGGTAGTTTTCCGTAATATGTTCAAACTCACGGATAAACGCCCGTATCTCAGTTTTTGGCACATGCAAAAGCTTCAGATAGTAACACATCAGGATCATGTAATCCCCAATTGTCTTGAAGTTCACATAAGGCAGTCCTATTTCGGACATCAGACAGGCCCGCATAGCCTTTGTTGGATCAAATGTACGGAATCTCGTATCAAAAATGACCGCATTATGCGCAATTGCATTTCTCAAATCCTTCAGCGCGTAAATATATTTCGAAAGAAGCTCCCGGTTCGTGTCACTGGAAAGGTCGATTCCAATTCGTCTAGAAATATCCTCCCGCACAGGGAAAGTCAGGCAGGATAGAAAGTTGCCCAGATCACCCATGGTCATGATTTCAAAATACGCCCAAATCGGGACACCAGAATAATTCGGATTATTATAAAAATGCGTGATCTTGGGATTTTCTTTTCCGTACGCGTTGGCAAGGCTTGCCTGGATGGACCTCTGGAGATTCAGTTTTCGCTGCTGCGCAGATGCCGCATCAATCCATCCGTTGTTTTATAGCTCATACCTTTCCTCCCGGCTTACATCGTATGTGTCGCAAAGACGTTTTCGTCTTCCCACCACACCGGCTGACCGGCGGCGAGGGACTTGGGCACATCCAGAAGCCGCTGGTTGGAGCTGCCGCGGAAGCGCAGGGAGATATCGTGCTTTGCTTCCACGAAGCGGCCGTCCACCAGAACGTCCAGCAGGGCCAGAAGTTCATCGGTGGCCTCACACCGGGCGGGGCAGGGCTCGGCACCGGTCAGCTGCTCCCAGGTGTAGCCGGAGTAGCACCAGACCGTCTTATTGGGGTACAGGGCACGGAAATTGCGGACGAAGGGCAGCAGCTCCCGCTGGTTCTCCGGCTCAAAGGGCTCGCCGCCCAGCAGGCTGAGGCCTGCGATATAATCCGGCTGGCAGGAGGCGAACACTTCATTGCGGACCGCCTTGTCAAAGGGCTGGCCGTAGCCGAAATCCCATGCCACCTCATTGAAGCAGCCCGGGCAGTGGTGCCGGCAGCCGGAGACGAATACGCTGGTGCGCACCCCCGGCCCGTTGGCGATATCGTAATATTTGATGGTTGCGTAGTTCATAACAATGCTCCACAGAAATAAGCCGCTGAGGTCAGCGGCTTATATTTTTTTACAGATGCAGCACGCGGTCCTTGATCTCCTGGGTGCGGCCCTGGTTCCAGAACTGGGTGCCGATATAGCCGCAGGTGCGGCGGGCAACGTTCAGCTTGTTCTGATCCCGGTTGCCGCACTTGGGGCACTCCCACACCAGCTTGCCGTCATCTTCCACGATCTTGATCTCGCCGTCGTACCCGCAGACCTGACAGTAATCGGACTTGGTGTTCAGTTCCGCATACATGATGTTGTCATAGATGAACTGGAGTACACTCATGACGGCTTCCAGATTGTCCTGCATGTTGGGCACTTCCACATAGCTGATGGCACCGCCGGGAGACAGCTTCTGGAATTCGCTCTCAAACTTCAGCTTGGTGAAGGCATCGATCTTTTCCGACACATGGACATGGTAGCTGTTCGTGATATAGTTCTTGTCGGTGATGCCGGGGATGATGCCGAACCGCTTCTGCAGGCACTTGGCGAACTTGTAGGTGGTGGATTCCAGCGGGGTGCCGTAGAGGGAGTAGTCCATATTCTCCGCAGCCTTCCACTCGTTGCACTTGTCGTTCATGTGCTGCATGACGCTGAGGGCGAAGGGCTTGGCACCGGCATCGGTGTGGCTCTTGCCGGTCATATACTTGACGCACTCATACAGGCCGGCATAGCCCAGGCTGATGGTGGAATAGCCGCCGTAGAGCAGCTTGTCGATCTTCTCACCCTTCTTCAGGCGGGCCAGCGCGCCGTACTGCCACAGGATGGGGGCTGCATCGCTGGGGGTGCCCAGCAGACGCTGATGGCGGGCCTGCAGTGCCTTGTGGCAGAGGTTCAGGCGCTCGTCGAAGATCTGCCAGAACTTTTCAAAGTTGCCGCCGGAGGAGAGGGCCACATCCACCAGATTGATGGTGACCACGCCCTGATTGAACCGGCCGTAATACTTGGGCTTGCCGGTCTCGGGGTCCACATAGGGGGTCAGGAAGCTGCGGCAGCCCATGCAGGTGTAGCAGTGGCCTTCGCCGTTCTTGTCCACCTTCAGCTCCAGCATCTTCTTCTCGGAGATATAGTCCGGCACCATCCGCTTGGCGGTGCACTTGGCGGCCAGCTCGGTCAGATAATAATAAGGAGTGCCCGGGCGGATGTTGTCCTCCTCCAGCACATAGATCAGCTTGGGGAAGGCGGGGGTGATCCAGACACCGGCCTCATTCTTCACGCCCTGATACCGCTGGCGGATGGTCTCCTCAATGATGATGGCAAGGTCAGCCTTCTCCTGCGGATTGCGGGCCTCGCCCAGATACATGAACACGGTGATGAAGGGAGCCTGACCGTTGGTCGTCATCAGGGTCACCACCTGATACTGGATGGTCTGGACGCCGCGGTTGATCTCGTTGCGCAGGCGGCGCTCCACGATCTCCTTCTTCCGCTCTTCAGAGACATCCAGCCCTTCCATCTCCACTTCGACCTCTGCGGCGATCTTCTTGCGGGAAACATCTACGAAGGGGGCCAGGTGGGTCAGGCTGATGCTCTGGCCGCCGTACTGGTTGGACGCCACCTGTGCGATGATCTGGGTGGCAATGTTGCAGGCGGTAGAGAAGCTGTGGGGCTTCTCGATATAGGTGCCGGAGATCACGGTGCCGTTCTGGAGCATATCCTCCAGGTTCACCAGATCACAGTTGTGCATGTGCTGGGCAAAATAGTCGGAGTCGTGGAAGTGGATCAGACCCTCCTGATGGGCCTTGACGATCTCCGGGTCCAGCAGCAGACGGGCGGTCAGGTCCTTGGAGATCTCACCGGCCATATAATCCCGCTGCACACTGTTGACAGTGGGGTTCTTGTTGGCGTTCTCCTGCTTGACCTCCTCGTTCTGGCACTCGATCAGGCTCAGGATCCGCTCATCGGTGGTGTTGGTCTGGCGCTTCAGGCTCTGGACATAGCGGTAGGTGATATAATGACGGGCCACATCGTGGGCCTGGATGTCCATCAGCTTGTTTTCCACCATATCCTGGATCTCTTCCACGCTGACCGCGCGGTTCAGGGCCTGGCACTGGTCGGTGACGTCCGAAGCGATCTGCTTGATCTGCTCGGGCTTCAGGCTGCTTTTGCGGCTGACCGAGTCGCTGGCCTTGGTCACGGCAGTGATGATCTTGGTGATATCAAAAGGAACCTCGGAACCGTTGCGCTTGATGATCTTCATGGCTTTCCTCCGTCTTTCTCTGGTTGTATGGCAGTCGAAGCGGGCGTCCCTTCCGCAAGAGGCGCCCGCGAAAAATCGCATCTGGATGCGTTTGATCGATGTGTTTCTATCATATCACTATTTAGTGATATGTCAATGGAGAAACCACTACATTTTGTGTTTTGGGCAATCCGCCAAAATTACGGGAGAATTTTCGGAATAAAATTTGGGGCAAGGGGGCTTGACAAATCCGTTGTCAGAAGTATCTGCATTCCGGGGCGTAATATCCGTTCCCGAGTATACTTCGCTGGAAGTCAGCACCCGCTGACCCGCCCTTCCCTGCCCGGTTCCTCCCCGCAAACCATCCTTTAACAAAGCTTCAGCCGACGGCATCTGAAATCTTGTTGCTTTTTCTCTCCACAAAGAGTATAATTTTCATCGTATTTATCAACAAAAGGAGAAACTGCATCCATGGAACAATTACTCATCTGCCTGTCGACAGCGCTCATTGCAGGGCTGCTGCTGTCCCGGGCAGCCAAAGTCATCCGGCTGCCCGCCGTCACCTCCTATCTGGTGGCGGGGCTGCTGCTGGGGCCCTACTTTCTGGGCCGGCTGGGACTCAGCGGGTTCGGCATCGGCTTCGGCAGTCTGGAGCAGGTGGAGGGCTATGGCCTCATCACCCAGGTAGCACTGGGTTTCATTGCCTTCGTCATCGGCAACGAGTTCCGGCTCAGCGCACTGGAGAGCATGGGCAGACAGGCCATCACGGTGGGCATCCTGCAGGCCGTGGCCACCACCCTTCTGGTGGACAGCGCCCTCATTGCCCTGCACCTGATCCGCCCCGACATCATTTCTCTGGCCTCTGCCATCACACTGGGCGCCATCGCTGCAGCCACTGCCCCGGCAGCCACTCTGATGGTGGTCAAGCAGTACAAGGCCAACGGTCCCCTGACCCACCTGCTGCTGATGGTCGTTGCCATCGACGACGCCGTGGGTCTGGTGCTGTTCTCGGCCTCTTTCGGCGTGGCCAATGCGCTGGAACAAGGCCGCATCGACCCGGTCGGCGTTCTGGTGGAGCCTCTGGTGGAGATCGTGTTCTCGCTGGGGCTGGGTGCGCTGGCGGGTTTCGTGCTGAACCAGCTGGAGATCTACTTCCACTCCCGCTCCAAGCGGATGAGCCTTTCCGTGGCCTTTGTCCTGCTGACGGTGGGGCTTTCCATGGTCAGCTTTGAGATCGGGCCGGTCCACTGCAGCTTCTCGCTGCTGCTGGTCTGCATGATGACCGGCACGGTGTTCTGCAACATCTGCCCCACCTCGGACGAGCTGATGGACCGGCTGGACCGCTGGGTCAGCCCCGTGAATATCCTGTTCTTCGTGCTGTCCGGTGCCGAGCTGGATCTGAAGATCCTCGCAAACCCCATGGTCCTGCTCATCGGCGTGGTGTACATCGCTTCCCGCAGTATGGGCAAGATCAGCGGCTCTTACCTGAGCTGCCGCGCCACCCACTGCAGCGAGAAGATCCAGGAATCTCTGGGCATCACCCTGCTGCCCCAGGCCGGTGTGGCGCTGGGCATGGCTGCCGAAGCCGCCGACCTCTCCGATGGCCACATGGTGCGGAACGTGGTCCTCTTCTCGGTGCTGGTCTACGAGCTGGTCGGCCCTACCCTGACCAAGATCAGCCTGACCGCCGCCGGGGAGATCGCCCCCGAGGGGCGCACCAGTGCCCGCACCGCCAACCGGCCGGAAGAGCCGGTGTCGGTGGAATAAGCTTTTCCCGGACATCAAAAAGGAGCCGCTGCATCACACAGCGGCTTCGTTTTTTGTTTATTCGCCCTCTCCGTATTTGCTTCGCAAATCCACCTCTCCCGAAGGGAGAGGCAAGTGCTCTTGGCTCCCCCTTTGGGGGAGCTGGCGAGCGTCAGCGAGACTGAGAGGGCAAGGCCGCTACCCTTGTGCAGCAGCCCTGTTTTACTTCAGAATAATCTCCCCGTTCTCGGCATCCACCGTCAGGGTGGAGCCGGAGGCAAGGGTGCCGTCGATCAGGCGCTCGGCGGCGGGGTCCTCCACGGCCTTCCGGATGACCCGGCGCAGGTCGCGGGCACCGAACTTTCCGCCCTGGCTCTTGGCCACCAGCGCTTCCAGTGCCGCCTGGGTGTAGCCGTAGGCAATGCCCTTTTCGGTCATGCCGGGCTTGTACTCGTCCAGCATCAGGGCGGCGATGCCCTCCAGCGTCTTCTGGCTCAGGGGCTTGAAGGTGATGACCTCGTCCACACGGCCCAGGAACTCGGGGCGCAGGAACTGGCTCAGTGCCTTCCGGCTCTTCTCCTCGTTCCGCTCTTCCTCGCTGCGGTTGAAGCCCAGACTTGCGGTGGTCTGGTCGCTGCTGCCCGCATTGGAGGTCATGCAGATGACGGTATTGGAGAAATCCACCGTCCGGCCCTGGGCATCGTTGATCTTGCCCTCGTCCAGGATCTGGAGCAGGATGTTCATCACATCGGGGTGTGCCTTTTCGATCTCATCGAACAGCACCACACTGTAGGGGCGGCGGCGGACCTTCTCGGTCAGCTGACCGGCCTCCTCATAGCCCACATAGCCCGGAGGCGAACCGATCATGCGGGACACCGCATACTTCTCCATATACTCGCTCATATCCAGCCGGATCAGCGGGTCGGGGCCGTCGAACAGCTGATCGGCCAGCTGCTTGACCAGCTCGGTCTTGCCCACGCCGGTGGGCCCCACAAAGATGAAGCTGGCCGGACGGCGGCGGCCCGACAGGTCGGCGCGGCTGCGCTTGACGGCCTGCGCCACCAGATGGACAGCCTCGTCCTGTCCGATGATCTTCTTTTTCAGCTCGGTCTCAAGGCCTGCCAGCTTTGCATACTCGGTCTCCCGGATCTTCACGGCGGGGATGCCGGTCCACAGCTCGATGACCTTTGCCACATCGTCCATGGTCACCCGGATCTCTCCGGCAGCGGCCTGCTTTGCGGGCAGCTCGCTTTCCAGCTGGGCGATCCGGGTCTTGCGCTCGGCCACCCGCTCATAGTCGATGGGCTCGTTGACGTCGGCGCTCTCCATATCGGCTTCTTCCTGCTTCAGGCTCTCCAGCTCCTTCTGCATCTCCAGATATTCGGAGATGACCGGGTGGGCCAGATTGCAGCAGGCGCAGGCCTCGTCCAGCAGGTCGATGGCCTTATCGGGCAGATACCGGTCGGTGATATAGCGCTCGCTCAGGGTGACGGCGGCGCTCAGCACATCGGCAGGCACCTGCACATGGTGATGCTCTTCGTAGTAGTGCTTGATGCCGTTCATCACGGCCAGCGTATCAGCGATGCTGGGTTCCTCCACCCGCACGGGCTGGAACCGGCGCT
The DNA here is from genome assembly GCA_934526125.1 of uncultured Faecalibacterium sp. Taxonomy (GTDB): domain Bacteria; phylum Bacillota; class Clostridia; order Oscillospirales; family Ruminococcaceae; genus Faecalibacterium. The sequence goes on from CAKSZU010000034.1 coordinate 10,024, forward strand.
CCAGTGCCTGATCCTTCTCGATGTACTTGCGGTACTCGTTGAAGGTGGTGGCACCGATGACCTGGATCTCGCCCCGGGAGAGGGCGGGCTTGAGGATGTTGCCCGCGTTCATGGCACCCTCGCTCTCACCGGCGGAGGTGATGGTGTGGATCTCGTCGATGAACAGGATCACGTTCCCGGCGGCCTTGACCTCGCTCAGCAGGCCCTTGACCCGCTGCTCGAACTGGCCCCGGAACTGGGTGCCTGCCACAAGGCTGGTAAGATCCAGCAGGTAGATCTCCTTACCCTTCAACCCGGCGGGCACCTGTCCCTTTGCGATCCGCTCGGCGATGCCCTCGGCGATAGCGGTCTTGCCCACACCGGCTTCACCGATGAGGCAGGGGTTGTTCTTCTGACGGCGGCTCAGGATCTGGATGGTGCGGTAGATCTCGCGGTCGCGGCCGATGATGTCATCCAGCCGCCCCTCCTGGGCCTTCCGGGTCAGGTTCTCGCAGTAGGTGTCCAGAAACTTGCGGCGGGGCGGCTTTTTTCCGTTCTTGCCCGCCTTCTTGTCGGTCTTGTCGTTCTGGGTGCCGCCGTTGACCCCCAGCGGAAAGGTCGCGCTGGAGCCGGGCACCAGATCGCTGTCGCCCTCCTCGTCGCTGTCGGGACGGCCCATGTTCATCAGCATGGAGAAGGGGTTGCCCATGCCGCCGCCATCCTCCATCTCCTGCATCATATTTTCCATCCGGTCTTCCATGTTGTCCATGTCTTCATCGGACATTCCGAACTGCTTCATCAGATCCTCCACGGGCTTGATGTGCAGTTCCCGGGCACAGTGCAGACAGTACCCTTCATTTTTCATCTGCCCGTTCTCCATCCGCTGGACGAAGATGATGGCAGGCCGCTTCTGGCATCGAATGCAGACCATTCATTTCCTCCTTTTCCCACCCCGTCTTTACACAAACGGGTTGAACAGATTGAATGCTTTATAGTAAAGGCTGCTGCTCATGACCGTGTCGTTGAGTACGGTCAGGTTGCCGCCGGTGATGACGATGATCGCCCAGACCACGCAGAGTACCAGATAAAGATCCAGCATACTGGCTGCGCCGCCTGCGGCCCAGCCCAGCCAGCGGTTCACCGAGCCGATGACCGGCAGCCGGTTCACCAGCCCCAGCACCGTGACCAGCATGCTCACCAGCATCCGCAGCAGGGCAAAGGCCACGAAGAACAGCACCAGCGAGATCACCGGTGTCAGCAGCGGGGCCAGCACCTTCTGGACGATGGTATCAGCCAGAAGCACGGCGTTGTCGTTGAGTACCGCGTTCAGGGAGCGCTGGCAGGCCTCTACGATGGAAGCCCGGAAAGCGGCAGGCAGGAAGCCCGCGTATTTTTCGGCGATGGCGTTCAGGCTGACCGCCCCGCCCTCGGCAATGCTGGCAGCGATCTGGTCCCGGAAGCTCCCGGCAAAGAACCGCTGGAACACCTGCCCGGCGGCCCAGCCCGAAAAGGCACGGGCCCCCAGCAGGCTGACCAGGCTTCCGGTCAGCTGCACCACCGACGCCAGGAACCCCTTGCGGGCATACCGGAACGCCAGCAGCAGCCAGACTGCCGTACATAGAATATCAAAAAGAAATGACGGATTCTTGAACATACCTTTAACCTTATTGTTGTGATCGCGGGGCCTCCAGCGTTTCCACCGTGTTGCCGCTGAACAGCAGCAGGGTCTTGCTGTCGGCCAGAAGGGCCTGCGGGCGGGCGGCAAGGGTCTGGCTCCACTGCCGGGTGCCGGAGTCACTGCCGGAGGCGGCATAACACTCCACGGAAGCATCCCCCAGCAGGTAGAACAGGCTGCCTGCCCGGACGATGCCGTGGGCAGCAGGCACGGCCCCGGCGTGCTGCACGTCGAGGTTCTTGTCCAGCGTCACCGCCTGACAGACCTGGCCCGAGGTCAGCAGCAGGGCCGCATTGCCCGCAGAATCCACTGAAACATCGCTCAGTTCCGTACCGGCGAACTCATAGACGGCCTTTTCCCCGCCGCCTGCATTGTAGAGTACGGCCTTGGTGTCGTAAACTGCCAGAATGGTGTTGGCCGACGTCCAGCCCAGCCACTGGGGCACCCCGCTCTGGTTGGCAAGGCTCACCGGGTCGCCGGAAGCCAGATCGACCAGATAGAGGTTGGTCATCACCTGACCGCCGCTGACGGTGACGGCCGCCGCCGCCAGCTTCCGGCTGTCGGGCGAGAACGCCATCCGCAGCGGGGTGCCGTCTGAGGAGGTCATGCTCCAGCTGAGCTGCTGCTCCATCTGAGAATTATAAACCAGAAGCTGCGCCATACTGGTCTGGTCCTCGGTGACCACCGCCAGTGTGCCGTTGTCGGACATGGCGCAGAGGAAGATGCTGTTTTCCATCTGTTTGGTGTAGAGATTCTGGGTCCGGCTCTCCACCCGCAGCTCGTTGCCGGAGCGGTTGTACAGGACGAACCGGGTCTTTCCTGCGGCCAGCGCCGGGCGGGCGTAGCCGCTCTGGATGCTGTTGAGCTTCTTGCCGGTGCGGGACCAGACCACGCACCCCTCATCCCCCAGTTCCACAAAGCTGCCGGTCAGGGGCTGCACCTGGGTCAGCTCCGCCACGCCGGTCTGCTGGGGCCACCCGGCCCCGGGCAGAAAGGCGATGCGGGCCGTGTCGGTCAGGTCCTTCAGGGCCGCCACCGAGCTGCCCGCAAGGCCGGTGGCAAACAGCACCACCGCCGTCAGCAGCACCAGCAGCACCGCCGTGCGGCGAATGCGGCGGTTCCGCACCCGCTGCCGGGCAGCCTCCAGATATTCGACCCGTCCGGCCGAAAGCGGCTCGTCACTGCCGCTGTGGTTGTTTTTCTTCATTGGTTTGCTCCTTCGAGATTTCAGCGGGCTCATCCTCATAGTGGACACACTTCAGGAACAGCCCCTTCGCCGGAAGCGTCGGGCCTGCCCTGCTGCGGTCGCGGCTGGCCAGGATGGCCGGGATCTCCGCCGGGTCCAGACGGCCGGCCCCGGCCTCGCAGAGGGTGCCCGCCAGGATGCGCACCATATTATAGAGGTATCCGTCCGCGGTGACCTCGATCTCGATCTCGTCGCCTTTGCGCACCACGGTGCAGGCCGTGATGGTGCGGACGGTGTCGCCGTGGGCAGCCGCCGAAGAGCCCGCCGCACACAGGGCCAGAAAATCGTGTTTTCCCACGAACTTTTCCGCCGCCTGCTGCATTTTTTCCACATCCAGCCGCCGGGGCACCCGGGTATAGTACTTCTCGTCAAAGGGCGAGTCGATGGGATGGTTGTGGATGCGGTAGAGGTAGGTCTTGGTGTGGGCGGCGTACCGGGCATGGAACGCCTCGGGCACCACCCGGGCAGACAGGACCCGGATATCCGGAGGCAGATGCTGGTTCAGGGCCAGCGGCAGCTTTTCCGGCGGGATGCGGGTGTCCGCGTGGAAATTCAGGGCAAAGCCCAGGGCGTGGACTCCGGCATCCGTGCGGCTGCTGCCCTTGATGTCGGGGCGGGTGCCCAGCACGGCTTCCAGTGCGTCCTGAAACGCGGACGCGATGCTGCGCCCGTTGGGCTGCACCTGAAAGCCGCAGTAATTCGTGCCGTCATAGGCAAGCGTAAGCAAAAAATTCATAGCTTAAAAATTCGGGAACACCAGCCGGGAGGCCAGGATCACCGCAAAGCAGACGATGCAGACGGCAAGATCGATGTAATCCTGCTTTTCGCACCGCAGCACCTTCAGACGGGTGCGGCCGTCGCCGCCCCGGTAGCACCGGCACTCCATGGCCATGGCCAGTTCGTCGGCACGGCGGAAGGCCGAGATGAACAGCGGAATCAGTACCGGGACCAGCGCCTTGACCCGCTCGGTCATCGAACCGTTGTCCAGCATGGCACCGCGGGCCTTCTGGGCGTTCATGATCTTGTCGGTCTCCTCGATCAGGGTCGGGATGAACCGCAGGGCGATGCTCATCATCATGGCCAGCTCATGCACCGGAAAGTGCAGTTTGCCCAGCGGCTTGAGCAGCTGCTCGATGGCATCCGTCAGGACGATGGGGCTGGTGGTGTAGGTCAGCAGGCTGGTGCCTGCGATCAGGGCCATGACGCGCACCGCCATCAGCACGGCGTAGCGCACGCCCTCGGCATAGATGCGGATGAACCCGAACTGCACCAGAGGGCTTCCGTCCCCCGAGACAAAGAACAGGTTGAGTACCGCCGTAAAGACGATGATGGGGAAGATCGGCTTCAGGCTCTTGACGATCAGCTTGAAAGGGATCTTCGCCACCCCGTACATGGCCACCAGGAACAGGATGGACAGCGTCAGCCCCAGCGGGTTGGACGCCGCGAACAGCAGAACGATGTAAACGATGGTCAGCACCAGCTTCATCCGGGGATCGAACCGGTGGACCAGGCTGTTGCCGGGGAAGTGCTGGCCGATGGTGATATCTCTCAGCATTCTGCGGCACCTCCCTCCTGTGCGGCGTCACGGGGCAGCACAAGGCTCTCCCCCGCATCCCGCCGCCGCTTTGCTTCCACAATCTGCTTCACCGCATAGGGGATGGTGTAGACGTCCGCCGGGACATTGATCCCCATCTCCCGCAGCTTCAGGAAGATCTTGGTCACCTGCGGGACCGAAAGCCCCAGCTCCAGCAGCTCGGGGGCCCGGGCAAACACCTTTTCCACGGTGTCGTACATGGCGATCTTCCGGTTGCTCATCACCAACACCCGGTCGGCATACTTAGCGATGTCCTCCATGCTGTGGGAGACCAGCAGCACGGTGGTGCCGGTCTTTTTATGGTACTCCTTCACCTCGCCCAGGATCTCGTCCCGGCCTTCGGGGTCAAGGCCCGCAGCAGGCTCGTCCAGCACCAGGATGCGGGGCCGCATGGCCATGACACCGGCCACGGCCACCCGGCGCTTCTGGCCGCCGGACAGTTCAAAGGGGCTGCGCTGGAGCAGCGCCTCGTCCAGACCGACAAAGTCCGCCGCTTCGTGGACCCGCCGGTCGATCTCCGCCTCATCCAGCCCCATGTTCTTCGGGCCGAAGGCGATATCCTTGTAACAGGTCTCCTCGAACAGCTGGTACTCCGGATACTGGAATACCAGACCTGTCAGGAACCGGAACTCCCGGATCTTCTCCGGCTCGGCCCACAGGTCGCGCCCGTCGATCCAGATCTTTCCGCTGGTGGGTTTGTTCAGACCGTTCATGTGGGTGATGAGGGTACTCTTGCCGGAGCCGGTGGCTCCGATGATGCCCACAAAGTCGCCCTCTTCCACGGTAAAGCTCACGTCGTCCAGTGCGGTGACGGCGTTGGGCATCCCCGGGTTATAGACATAACTCAGGTGTTCTACTTTGATGATCTCTGCCATACGTCGTCCCCCCTCATTTCAGCAGCTCGTACAGAGCCTGTGCGCACTCGCCGGTGTCGATGATGCCCTCCGGCATGGGGATGCCGGCCTTCACCAGCTCATCCCGCAGCTCGGCGGCCTGCGGCACATCCAGACGCAGCGCACGCACCTTTTCCGTCTGGCTGAACACCTCTTTCGGGGTACCTTCCAGTACCACATTGCCCTTGCTCATCACGATCACGCGGTCGGCCTGCGCGGCCTCTTCCATATAGTGGGTGATGGACACCACCGTGATGCCCATGTCCCGGTTGAGGTGGTGGATGGTCTGCATCACCTGCTCCCGGCCCCGGGGGTCCAGCATGGCCGTTGCTTCGTCCAGGATCAGGCAGTCGGGGCGCATGGCCACCACGCCTGCAATGGCAACGCGCTGCTTCTGGCCGCCGGACAGGTTGTGGGGTGCCCGCTCGCGGTATTCGTAGATGCCCGCCATCTTCATGGCGTCATCCACCCGGCGGCGCATCTCCTCCGGGGGAACGCCCAGGTTCTCCAGCGCAAAGGCTACATCCTCTTCCACCACGGTAGCAACGATCTGGTTGTCCGGGCTCTGGAACACCATGCCCACCGTCTGGCGGATGTCGTACAGCTTCGCGTCATCCCGGGTGTCCATCCCCTCCACCAGCACCGTGCCGCTTTCCGGCAGGAGGATGGCGTTGAAATGCTTGGCCAGTGTGGACTTGCCGCAGCCGTTGGCTCCCAGCACTGCCACGAACTCGCCCCGCTTCACCTCCACGGACACGCCGTTCAGGGCATAGTCCGGCTGCTCGGAGTCGTAGCGGAATTTCAGATCTTTCGCAGTTAAAATCGTATCTTCCATCTGTTTTCTCTTTCCGGTGGTGCGCCCTCCCAAAGGGCTGTACCCCATTCACAAAGCTTATTCTTCCCAGATCGCGGTAGCGCCGCAGGGCACCACGCCGCCGGTGGCCGAGACGGGCAGGCCGATCTCGTCGCAGCTGGTCCTGCCGCCGAAGCGGGGCACCAGGGTCGTTTTCAGCATATATTCCATGACTGCAGGCGACAGACCCGTGGTGTAGCTGTTGACGGCGAAGAAGAGGGGCTTCTCGCTCAGCACCTCCTCGCACTGGGAGATAAGGTCGTAGATGCAGTCCTCCAGCTTCCAGATCTCGCCGCCGGGACCGCGCCCGTAGCTGGGCGGGTCCATGATGACGCCGTCGTAAGTATTGCCCCGGCGCTTTTCCCGGGCCACGAACTTGGCGCAGTCGTCCACCAGCCAGCGGATGGGCCGGTCGGCCAGACCGCTGGCCGCGGCGTTGTCCTTGCCCCAGGCCACGATGCCCTTGGAGGCATCCACATGGCAGACCGAAGCCCCGGCCGCCGCGCAGGCCAGCGTGGCACCGCCGGTATAGCCGAACAGGTTCAGCACCTTCACGGGGCGGCCTGCAGCGCGGATCTTCTCCGCATACCAGGCCCAGTTGACGGCCTGCTCCGGGAACACGCCCGTGTGCTTAAATCCGGTGGGGCTGACGATCAGGGTCAGCCGGTCCTCCCCTTCGCCGCAGGAGATCTTCCATTTTTCGGGCAGACGGCGGCGGTACTCCCATTCTCCGCCGCCCTGATTGGAGCGGTGGTAGACGGCGTCTGCCTTTGCCCACAGCGGGCTCTGCCGCGGGGTCTTCCAGACCACCTGCGGGTCGGGCCGGATGAGGATGGTCTCTCCCCAGCGCTCCAGCCGGTTGCCGTCGGTGGCATCCAGCAGCTCGTAATCCTTCCAGCTATCTGCAGGGCGCATAAGCGTCCTCCTTTCTTTCTCTCACAGCAGGCTCAGAACAGGCTCTGCTGACCGTTGTCCTCCGGGTTCCCGGTCTCCGGGGCATGCAGCCCCAGATGCTCGTAGGCCAGCCGGGTGGCACAGCGCCCCCGGGGCGTCCGGGTCAGGAATCCCATCTGCATGAGGTAGGGCTCGCACAGGTCTTCCAGCGTCACGGCCTCTTCGCCGAGGGCCGCCGCCAGCGTTTCCAGACCCACGGGCCCGCCGTTGTACATCTCAATGATGGCGCGCAGCAGGCTGCGGTCCAGCTCGTCCAGACCCAGCGCGTCCACGTCCATCCGTTTCAGGCCCAGCAGGGCCACATCCCGGTCGATGATGCCGTCCCCCAGCACGGTGGCAAAGTCCCGCACCCGCTTGAGGAAGCGGTTGGCCACACGGGGGGTCCCCCGGCTGCACTTGGCCAGCTCGTAGGCCCCCTCCGGGGTGATAGGCTGATCCAGGATGCCCGCCGACCGCTGGATGATCCGGCTCAGCTCGTCCGGGCTGTACAGTTCCAGCTTGAGCAGCACGCCGAAGCGGTCCCGCAGCGGGCCGGTGATCTGGCCTGCCCGGGTGGTGGCACCCACCAGCGTGAAGCGGGGCAGATTGATCCGGATGCTCTGGGCACTGGGGCCCTTGCCGATCATGATATCCAGCGCATAGTCCTCCAGCGCCGGGTAGAGTACTTCCTCCACCTGCCGGGACAGCCGGTGGATCTCGTCGATGAAGAGGACATCGCCCTCCTGCAGATTGGTCAGCAGGGCGGCCAGGTCGCCCGGCTTCTCGATGGCCGGGCCGCTGGTGATCCGGATCTGGACCCCCATCTCATTGGCGATGATCCCGGCCAGGGTGGTCTTGCCCAGACCCGGGGGGCCGTAGAGCAGGATATGGTCCACCGGTTCACCCCGGCGTTTGGCCGCTTCCAGATAGATCTTCAGGTTCTGCTTGACCTTGTCCTGTCCGATGTAGTCCTCCAGATGCTGGGGGCGGAGGCTGTTTTCCTCACTGTCCGCCGCCGTCAGGCCGGGCTGCATCATTTTTGCGCCGTAAAGCGCGGTTTCGTCCTGCATGGATTACCTCCTGCCTGCCATGCCCCGCAGGGCCAGCTTGATGATCTCTTCCACGGGCAGCGATGCGTCGATCTTGGACACTGCCAGCGCTGCCTCGCTCTGGCTGTACCCCAGCGATACCAGCGCCGCAATGGCCTGTCCGGCCCCCTGCGCCGCAGGGGCTGCCGTGGCCGCGCCCACATCTTCCAGATTGATGCCGTCCACAAAGCCCTTGGCCACCTTGTCCTTCAGTTCCAGCACGATGCGCTGGGCCAGCTTGGGCCCCACGCCGGAGGCCGCCTTGAAGGCCTTGTGGTCCCCGGCCGAGATGGCCAGCGCCACCCGGTCCGGCTCCATCACACTCAGGATGGCAAGGCCCACCTTGGGCCCTACGCCCGAAACGGCGGTCAGCATCTCAAAGCAGGCCTGCTGCTCCTCGGTGGCAAAGCCGTAAAGGCTGATGTCATTTTCGGTCACGCTCATCACGGTATAAAGGGCCGCTTCCTTCCCCACGCCGGGCAGGGCCCCGGCCACGCTGGTGGGGCACTGGACATAATAGCCTACCCCGCCGCAGCAGACCACCACGGCGTTCAGCGTTTTTTTGATGATTTTTCCGGACAGATAATAAATCATAACAAACCTCTCAGATCGGCCCCGGCATCCTTCTCTGGAACCGGTTGAGCTGGTTTCCGCTGGTGTGGCAGAAGGTGATGGCCATGGCCAGTGCATCGGCGGTATCATCGGGCTTGGGCACGGCGGGCAGGTGCAGCAAGATGCGGGTCATCTCCTGCACCTGCTTTTTCACGGCCTTGCCGTACCCGGTCACGGCCTGTTTCACCTGCATGGGCGTGTATTCGTAGATGGGGATGCCCGCCTGCGCCGCCGCCAGCAGGATCACCCCGCGTGCCTCGGCCACGCCGATGACGGTGGTCTGGTTGTGCTGGTAGAACAGCTTTTCGATGGCCAGCACCTCCGGCTGTGT
>CAKSZU010000035.1 GCA_934526125.1 uncultured Faecalibacterium sp.
GCTCTGGTCAAGAACGGCTGCACCGTGGTCTGCGAGGGCGCAAACATGCCCAGCACTCCCGAGGCCATTGAGGTCTATCTGTCCAATGGCGTCCTGTACGGACCCGCAAAGGCTTCCAACGCCGGCGGCGTGGCCGTCTCCGGTCTGGAGATGAGCCAGAACTCCGAGCGTCTGAGCTGGACCTTCGAGGACGTCGATGCCAAGCTGAAGAACATCATGGAGGGCATCTTCCACGCCAGCTACGATGCTTCCGTGGCTGCCGGTTCCGAGGGCAACCTGATGGTCGGTGCAAACTGCGCCGGCTTCCTGAAGGTCGCTACCGCCATGATGGCCCAGGGCATCACCTACTGAGTCTGACCCTTTCATAAACAGAGACACCCCCGTACAGGAATCGCTCCTGCACGGGGGTGTTTTTATGTTTCTTTCCGGATCCCGAACAACCGGCGCAGGATCCCGCGCAGACATTTCGGACTTCGGATCACAACGACCTGCATCCCTCTCCCGCCTTTCGTGGTGTGATACCACAGTATAAGCGGAACGGGTGCAAATGGTTCCTGTTTTGTTCGGTTCAGGACAGGATCGCGCCGTCCGGCAGCGTTTCCACCACCACCAGCGCACCTTTGCGCACCGAGATCGTGATGGTATCGGAGCCTTCGGCATACTCGTTGCTAACCCCCAGCGGATACCCCACGGTCAGGACTGCATCCGTCAGCTCGTAGTAGGAGCCCCGCTCATACACGCCCTCTGCCCTGCCCTCCATGGGGAAGGCGGAGAAGTAGAAGAACTCTTCCTTCGGGTAGGTGCGAGTCTCTCCGGGGCGCACAAAGGTGACCCGGCTCCGCTCGTCCTGCAGGGTGGCGCGGATGCCCCGCTGCTCCAGCCCCAGGGCCGTGCAGAGGTTGGCAAGGGTATGTTCCATCCGCTTGCCGCCCAGGGCTCCCAGCAGCAGCACCTCGTCAAAGCCCTTTTCCGCCGCCAGCCGGGCGGCGTACTCGGTGTCGGTATCGTCCTTGACGTGGGGCAGGACAACGATATCATCGTCCTGCTGTTCCGGGCAGGGTGCCGTATCGAAATCGCCCACGATGATATCGGGCTTACAGCCCAGCGGGGCGCAGTTGCGGTAGCCTGCGTCGCAGGCAATGGTGAAATCATCCGGCCGCAGCAGCCGTTTCAGTTCCGGCCCCACCGGGCAGGCCGAAAGGATCACACAGCGTGACATAAAAACGTTTTTCTCCTCTCAGGGTCTGGGACGCTGCCAGTCCTTGACGTCCTTGACCTCTTCGTACATGGCACAGTAGCTGTCGTACCGCGTCCGGGAGAGCTTGCCCTCCGCCAGAGCCGCACGGACGGCGCAGCCCTTTTCCGAGCGGTGGGAGCAGCCGGTGAACTGGCACTGCCCCAGATAGGGCCCGAACTCCGGGAAAACATGCTCCAGATTCTCCTTGGGGATAAAGCCCGCGCGGTTCGCTTCCAGGCTGGCAAAGCCGGGGGTATCCGCAATGCGTCCCCCGAAGGCCTCGAAGATGGTCACTTCCCGGGTGGTATGGCGGCCGCGGCCCAGCTTCTGGCTGATGGCGCTGGTCTCCCGCTCGGCCTGGGGCAGCAGGGCATTCAGCAAGGTGGATTTGCCCACGCCGGAGTTGCCGCAGAAGGCACAGAGCCGCCCGGAGATCCACTGCTTCACCTCGTCCAGCCCGTCCCCGCTGTCGTAGCGGATGGCAATGAAGGGCAAGGTAGATTTTTCGTAGGCGCTGCGGAGGAACTCCACTTCGCCCAGATCTGCTTTGGTGCAGACGATGACGGGCTGGACCCCCTTGTCCACCGCAATGGCGGAAAGCTTGTCCAGCACCAGGGTGCTGGGGGTAGGCTGAGTAGTGCTGGCCACCAGGAACAGCACATCCAGATTGGCCACCGGCGGGCGGATGAACACATTTTTGCGGGGTGCAATCTCCGCAATGACCGCTGCGCCGTTCTCGGTCTCCAGCGTCACCTCATCTCCCGCCACGGGGGCGATCTTCTGTTTGCGGAAGATGCCCCGGGGCTTGCACTCCACGACCCCTTCCGGGGTCCGGACATAGTAAAACCCGCCGATGCCTTTTACGATATAACCTTTCATCCGTTCCTCCCTCAGGACAGCAGCGAAGTCCACCAGTCGGTCAGGGGCGAGCCGCCCTCGCTGCTGGAGGAAGTGCTGCCGGTACTCTCGCTGGAGGAGCTGCCGCCGGTCAGTCCGCTCCACCAGTCACTGCTGGAAGAGGAGGGTACCTCGGCGGTGCTGCCGCTCTCCGGGGTCTCCGCAGGGGTCTCCTGCACAGGCTCGGGACCGGCGCTGACGGTGATGCTGACCCGGCTGTTCACCTTGACGGTGGAGCCTGCCGCCGGGTTCTGGCCGATGATGGTACCGGCCGGCTGGCTGCTGTACTGTTCCGTAGTGCTGCCCAGACCCAGCTTGTTCTGCACCAGCACCGAGCGGGCATCATTCACGCTCTTCAGGCCCACCAGCGAGGGCACCTTGGCCGTGGTACTCACCTGCGGGCGGCTGACATAGACCACCACCGTAGACCCGGCCGCTACCTGGCTGCCGGCCTCCGGGTCGGTGCGGATCACAGACCCGGCCGCCACGTTGTCGTCCACGGCCTGGGTGATCAGGACCGACACGCCCAGATCCTTCAGCTGCTGTTCCGCATCGGCCTGCACATAGTTGGTGACATCCGGCACCGTGACATACTGGGTGCCCAGACTGACGGTCAGGGTCACGCTCTGGCCCTCGCGGACCGTGCGGCCCGCCACCGGGGACTGTTTGTAGACATACCCGGCCGCATAGTCGCTGCTGTACGACTGCTCCCAGTTGACCACGATCTGGCCGGAGGACACCTGCTGGGAGGCATTGACTTCATCCTGGGTCATGCCGCTGTAGTCGGCCAGCACCACATCGGCTTTTTCGCTCATCAGAGTGCTGGAGTCGTTCAGGATGACCCAGCACAGCGCCGCGCAGGCCAGTGCAAAGGCAACGGTGATGCCGAACAACGCCGGCAGAAAGACCGTGCGCTTTTTCTTTTTGCGCGTTTTGGAAGGGGCGCTGTTCCGCTCCGGACGGGCATTCTTTCGAGGACTCATAGGGGGTTCCACCACCTTTTCGGGAATTTCATCGGGGAGATAGGTGTAGTTGAAGACGATCGCGGGGTTCTCCACATAGGCGTTCAGGGCTTCGAGCATCTCCGCGGCGCTGGCGTAGCGGTTTTCCGGCCGCTTGGCCATGGCGCGTTCGGTGATCTCCACCAGGCCCCGGGGCACCCCGGGGGCCAGCTCCTGCAGGCTTCTGGGCTTGTCCGAGATCTGCTTGATGGCCACTTCCACCACATCATCGGCATCGAAGGGCAGATGTCCCGAGAGCATCTCGTACATCATGACGCCCACCGAGTAGATGTCGCTGGTGAAGTCGGTCTCGTCGCCCTTGGCCTGTTCCGGGCTGATATAGTGGACGCTGCCCATGGCCTTGCCGCCGGACAGCTGATTCTCCGCCCGGGAGATCCGGGCAATGCCGAAGTCCATCATCCGGAGCTGGCCGTTGTCCAGCAGCATGATGTTCTGGGGCTTGATGTCCCGGTGGACCACACCGTTGTGGTGGGCATGATCCAGCGCTTTCAGGATCTGGGAGATGAAATGGACGGTCTCCCGGCTGGTCAGCTTGCCGCCGCGCTCGTTGAGGTACTCCCGCAGCGTCATGCCGTCCACATATTCCATCACGATATACTGCAGCGTGTCGCTGACCGACACGTCGTAGACCTTGACGATGTTGGGGTGGTTGAGCAGGGAGATGGCCTTGGATTCGTTCTTGAACCGCCGCACCAGGTCGGGGTCGTGCATCAGCTCCTGCCGCAGCACCTTGACCGCCACGACGGTCCCCTCCGGCACCGGTCCGCCGGGGCCGACAACGGCCTTGTAGACATTGGCCATGCCGCCGGTCCCGATGAGTTCCCGCACCGTGTACAGGCCGTCCAGCGTTCTGCCGATCAGATTATCCATGGTGTACCTCCGCAGGCTCCACGGCCAGCAGCATGGCCGTGATGTTGTCGGAGCCGCCGTTCTCATTGGCAGCGGCTACCAGAAGGTCGGGCAGATCATAGAATGCCCCCTGCCCCAGGATCTGTTCCATCTGTTCCGCCGGAACCATGTTGGTCAGCCCGTCGGAGCAGAGCAGCAGCAGGTCCCCGGCTTCGAGCCGGGCGGTGGTACACTCTGGTTCCAGCCGGTAGTCCACCCCCAGCGCCCGGGTGATGATGTTCTTCTGGGGGTGATGCTCGGCCTCTTCCACCGTAATGGTGCCGCAGTCCACCAGCTCCTGCACATAGGAGTGGTCGTGGGTCAGCTGAGTCAGCTTCCGGTCCCGGAACAGGTACGCGCGGGAGTCCCCTGCATGGCAGAGGGTCACCCCGCCGCCCCGCACCAGGGCGCAGACCGCCGTGGTGCCCATCCCGGCCAGCGATTCCTCGTGGGCCGCCTTGTTGAACACAAAGCGGTTGGCGCTGATCAGGGCCTTGCGGAGGAATGCCTCCTCCTGCCCTGCCCCGCACTGGGCATACTGCTCCTGAAAGACACTCTCAATGACGTTGCAGGCCCCCTGGGAGGCTTCGCGCCCTCCCCGGGCACCGCCCATGCCGTCGCACACAAGGGCCCACACGGCACCGCCGGGCAGCTCCCCGGCACGGTAGTCATCCTGATTTTCCTGACGGACGCGGCCGACATCCGTTTTTCCTGCCAGTTTCATACGCATCTCCTCTTGCGGTTCATTCCGCTCTTCATGCCTTGCCGTTCATCTCGTCCCGGCGCAGCTGTCCGCAGGCGGCGCTGATCTCGCTGCCCAGACGGCGGCGGATGGTCGCATTGACGCCCAGACTTTCCAGCTTCTGCTGGAAGCGGCGGACATTGGCGGCATCGGTGGCGGAATACGGGCTTCCGTCCACCGGATTGATGGGGATCAGGTTCACATGGGCACCCATCCCCCGGATCAGACCGGCCAGCTGCTTTGCGCAGGCGTCGGAGTCGTTGACGCCCCGCACCATTGAATACTCAAAGCTGACCCGGCGTCCCGTGGTCTCCTGATAGCGGCGCACTGCCGGCATCAGCTGCTCGACGGGGTAGGCATCGTTGACCGGCATCATCCCGCTGCGGATCTCGTTGTTGGGGGCATGCAGGGACACCGAAAGGGTCAGCTGCAGCTTTTTCTCCGCCAGCTGATCGATCTTTGGCACAAGGCCGCAGGTGGAGAGGCTGATGTTCCGCATCCCGATGTTGACCCCTTCCGGCGAGGTGATGTTCTCCAGAAAGCGCATCACTTCGTCAAAGTTGTCCAGCGGCTCGCCGATGCCCATGAGGACGATGTGGGAGATCCGCTCCCCGATGTCCTTCTGGGCGGTGTAGATCTCGGCGCAGATCTCGCCTGCTTCCAGGTTGCGCACCCGGCCCGCCTGGGTGGAGGCGCAGAAGCGGCAGCCCATCCGGCAGCCCACCTGGGTGGAAACACAGACCGTGTTGCCGTAATGATAGCGCATGACGACGGTCTCGATGCAGTTGCCGTCTGCCATCCGCAGCAGATATTTGACGGTGCCGTCCTTTGCTTCCTGACGGCGCTCGATCTTTGGGTCGGCAAGGTAGAACTGCTCTTCCAGCTTTGCCAGCAGGGTCTTGGGCTGGTCAGTCATGGCGGAAAACTCCGTCACCAGCTTCTGATGGACCCAGTGGAAGATCTGCTTTGCCCGAAATCCCGGCTGCCCCATGGCTTTCAGCTCAGCGGTCAGCTGCGCCAGCGTCAGGGAGGAAATACAGCGTTTCTGTTCCATGGTATTCTCCTATGAATCAATACGAACCGGACGGCAGGTTCATTGCGTTTTCTGCATTGCGCAGAGGAAAAATCCGTCCATCCCGGTGCGGGTCGGCACCGAGAGCGCGCCGTGTTCCCCGACCGTCATCCCGGCGGGGAAGCGGACACCCGGCGTCACGACCCGGAACTCCGGGCGGCGGGCAAGGAATGCCGCCACCTGTTCCTCGTTTTCGGCCGGGTCGATGGTGCAGGTGGAATAGACCAGCCGCCCGCCCGGTTTCAGCAGCGCAGCCGCCGTATCCAGAATGGCCGACTGGGTGGCCAGCAATTCATCGTGGCGGGCCTTATCCAGTGTTTTATAGCGGATATCCGGCTTTTTGGCCAGAATGCCCAGCCCGCTGCAGGGGGCATCCACAAGGATGCGGTCTGCTTCGGGCAGGTCAGGGCTGGGTTTTGCGGCATCGTTGCACAGGGCCGTCACATTGGAAAAGCCCATCCGCTCCACGGCAGCTTTGATCAGATTGACCCGGTGCTCTGCCACGTCACAGCTGTACAGCCGCCCCGTGCCCTGCATTTCCTCGGCCAGCAGCAGCGTCTTGCCGCCGGGGGCCGCGCAGAGATCAATGACGGTCTCGCCGGGGCAGGCCTCCATGCAGAGCGCCGCCAATTGACTGGCCTGCCCTTCCACATGAAACCACCCCTCCCGGAAAAGCGGATGCTCCGCCGGGCTGCCCTCGAACCGGGCCAGCACACTGCCGGGCACAAGCCCCGGCTTTGCTTCTCTGGCACCGGTCTCCAGCAGCTTCCGGCAGAGCGTCTCGGCATCCGCTTTGAGGGGGTTGGCCCGCAGGCTGGTGCAGCCGCCGTCGGCGGTATGGGTCAGGATGCCCAGCGCTTCCTCCGGATAGTTTTTGTGCAGGAACTCCGCCACATCTTTCCCGGCAGAGCCCAGCACCATCAGGCGCTGGATCTCACTGTGGAAGCGGGCTGTTTCCAGATCATAACTGCAGGCCTTGCGCAGGACGGCATTGACCAGACCGGAGGCGCTGGATTTCCGGAAGGCGCGGGTCAGCTTGACGGCTTCGTTCACCGCTGCCGACACCGGCACCTGCATATAGCGGGCCTGAGCCAGTGCCGAGCGCAGGATCTCCCGCACCGGGGCATCCAGCTTTGCCAGCCCCTTGGGCAGGAACTGTTCCAGAATATAGTCCAGTGTGCCCTGATGCTCCAGCACCGTATAGAAAATGGCTCCGGCGAAGGCTTTGTCCCGCCCTTCCAGCTTCTGGCGGCGCAGCTCGGCGTCCAGTACCAGATTGGAAAAGCCGTCCTGCTCCTGTTTTACCAGCGCAGAGACCGCCGCCGCCCGCGGGTTGGGGCCGCTCACAGGGTATCCCCCATTTTCAGCCGCAGGCCCGCCGCAAAGGAGGTGCCGTCCATGGGCTTTTTGCCCTCCGGCACCACATGGAGCAGCTGGACCGCGCCCTCGCCGCAGGCTACGGTCAGGGGCTTTGTGGCCAGCACAGTGCCCGGAGCCTCGCCGTTGGAAGCCGCCATGCGGCACTCGGTCACCTTGACCTTTTTGCCGCCGGAAGTCATGAACCAGGCCATAGGCCAGGGGTTCATGCCCCGCACCCAGTTATGGATGTGTTCTGCGGAGTCGGTCAGATGGAACTCAGCCATCTCCTTGTCCAGCATGGGGGCCAGCGTTGCCTTGTCATGCTCCTGGGGCTGCGGGGTCAGGGTCCCGGCTTCCAGCCGGGGCACCGTCTCACAGAGGACCCGGGCTCCCACGGCGGTGACCCGGTCGAACAGTTCGCCGCTGGTCTCCTCGGGGTCGATGGCGATCTTCTCACAGACCAGCACATCGCCGGTGTCCAGACCCTCGTCCATCTGCATGATGGAAACGCCGGTCTCGGCATCGCCGTTCAGCACAGACCACTGGACCGGGGCGCTGCCGCGGTACTTCGGCAGCAGGGAGACGTGGAGGTTGATGCAGCCGTACTTCGGGATCTCCAGCACCGACTTTGGCAGGATGCAGCCGTAGGCCACCACCACGATCAGCTCCGGGGCCAGTGCGCGGATGTTGGCATCCTCGCCGCCGTCCCGCAGGGTGCGGGGCTGGAACACCGGGGTCCCGTGTTCCAGCGCCACTTCCTTGACCGGGGGTGCAGTCAGAACCTGCTTGCGGCCCACCGGCTTATCCCGCCGGGTATAGACCCCGCAGATCTCATGGCCTGCCGCGTACAGCGCCTTCAGGCACTCGGCGGCAATATCCGGGGTCCCCATGAACAGAATGCGCATTACTTGTTTCCTTTCGCTTCGCGGGCAGCCTTCTTGCCCTCTTCGGTGTCCTCATAGAAATAATCGCTGGACTCCATGATGGTGACGCCGTCCAGATGATCGTTCTCGTGCTGGATGCAGCGGGCCAGCAGGTCCTCGGCTTCCAGCTCGAACCAGTTGCCGCGGCGGTCCTGCGCCCGCACCTTGACGGCCACCGGGCGGGTCACGGCACCGTTATGGCCGGGGAAGGACAGGCAGCCCTCATAGGCGGTCTCCTCTTCCTCGGAGACTGCCAGGATCTCCGGGTTCACGAAATCGATGAACTTGTACTCGTAATCCTCGGGGATCTCCTCCGGTGCATCGGTGGTGTCCCACACCACGAACAGGCGGCGCAGCATGCCCACCTGGGGGCCGGCCAGACCCACGCCGTCGGCGGCGATCATGGTCTCGCGCATGTCGTCCAGCAGGGTGGCCAGACGGTCATCAAAATTGGTCACGGGACGGCAGACCTTGTTCAGGATGGGGTCGCCTTCCTTTACGATATTGCGGATAGCCATATTGGTACCTCCAAAATATGATATGATGTTTTTATTTCAGATCTCGCCGTCCGAATGCAGGTCCACCACCACGGTGGCCTTTGACGGCAGCTTTTCCTGCTCATAGAGGGCCAGCGTTTCCCGGATCAGATCCCGGAAGCGGCGGTCATTGCGGCATTTGACGGTAAGCTTATAACGGTAGGAATCGTTGATCTTTTCAATGCTGCCCGGGGCAGGGCCCAGCACCCGGAGGGGCAGGTCGGGCTGTTTTGCCGCCTGCTGCGCCAGCAGCGCCGAGAAGCGGGCTGCCGCACGGGCCACCTCGATCTCCTTCGGCCCGGCAAATCCCACGACGCACAGGCTGCAGAAGGGCGGGTAGAGCCCCAGTTTCCGGTAACTGATCTCCTGCTCGAAGAACGCATCGTAATCCTGCGCGGCGGCAAGGTTCAGCACCGGGTTGTCCGGGTCGGTGGTCTGGATGATGGCATAGCCCGGGTCCTTTGCCCGGCCGCTCCGCCCCACCACCTGCGTGATGAGACTGAACACGGTCTCGTAGGCCCGGAAGCCCTGGGCAAACAGCAGCGAGTCGATGCCCAGCACTCCCACCAGCGTCACATCCTCAAAATCCAGCCCCTTGGCCACCATCTGGGTGCCCACCATGAGATCATATTCGTGGCGGGCAAACCGGGCCAGCAGCTTTTCGTGGGCGTCTTTGGCGGCGGTGGAGTCCTGATCCATCCGCAGGATGCGCGCCGTGGGGAACAGCTCTGCCAGCTCCTCCTCGGCTTTCTGGGTGCCGAAGCCCCGGTACTGCAGCGTTCCGCCGCAGGCCGGGCATTTCTGGGGCGGCGGGTCGAGCTGGGTGCCGCAGTAGTGGCACAGCAGCTTGTGCGCCGACTTGTGGTAGACCATGGGCACACTGCATCTGGGACACTTGAGTACTTCCCGGCAGTCCTCGCACTGGGCCACAGTCTGGTAGCCCCGGCGGTTCAGCAGAAGGATGGTCTGCTTCCCCGCCTCCAGATTCTTCCGGATGGCATCTTCCAGCGCAAGGCTGATCTCGCGGGGGTTGCCGGAGGCCAGTTCCGCCCGCATATCCACGATCTGCACCATGGGCAGCGGGTTGCCGCCGTAGCGTTTGGTCAGCTGCACCAGCTGGGTGCGGCCGTGCCGGGCCGTATAATAGCTCTCGGTGCTGGGGGTCGCACTGGCCAGCAGCAGCAGGGCACCGTTTTCCGCTGCCCGCTGCCGGGCCACCTCATGGGCCGAGTAGCGGGGCGCGGACTCAGAGCGGTAGGTGTGTTCCTGCTCCTCATCGATGATGATCAGGCCGATGTTTTCCAGCGGCGAAAAGATGGCGCTGCGGGTGCCCACCACGATGTCCGCGCCGCCGTCCTGGATCATCTGCCACTGCAGCAGCCGCTCGGTATGGTTGAGGGCCGAGTGCTGCACCGCCACCTGCTTGCCGAACTGGCTTTTCAGCCGCAGGATCATCTGGGGGGTCAGGCTGATCTCCGGCACAAGGACCAGCGCCCGCCGCCCCTGTTCCAGACAATGCTCGATCAGCTTGAGAAAGACCAGCGTCTTTCCGCTGCCGGTGACGCCGTAGAGCAGGGCCGAATGCGGGGCGGTATCTTCCAGCGCAGGCAGCAGAGCCTCGTAGGCCGCCTGCTGCTCCTCCGTCAGGAGGATGGGCTCGTTTTTCAGCGGGATGTTGGAATACAGGTCGATGGATTTGTTCACCTTGCTGCATTCCAGCACACCTTTGGCGCAGAGATTGTCCAGCACCGCCCGGCTGATGCCTTTTTCCTCCAGCTCCGGGAGGGTGCGCTCTCCCCCGGTCAGAAGGGTCACCGCCGCCAGCTGCTTTGCCGTCGGCTTCGGCTTGGCGGGCAGCTGTCCCACCAGCCGGTATGCGTTCTCGGTGTGGCGGGTGAGCTGCTTGTGCAGCACCGGGGTCACCCCGTCTGCCGCCACGGCAGGCTTGTACTGGGCCCCGTAGGGGATCACGGCCTTGACGGCTTCGTACCAGGTGCAGAAGGTGCGCTCCTTCAAAAACTGCACCAGCCGCAGCAGTTCCGGGGTCAGGCAGGCGGAAGCCGGGGCCACGTCAAAGAGATACTTCAGTTTAGAGTTCTCCGGCTCGGCATCGCAGGCCAGCACCACGCCCATCCGGGCGCGGCTGCCCCGGCCGAAGGGCACCAGCACCATGCTGCCCAGCCGGACCGTTTCCTGCTGGTCCGGCATGACGGCATAGGTATAGAGTTTATCGAAGTGAAAGGTCGCGTTGCTCACGGCAACGCCCACCGTTTTTGGCATTCAGGCAGCTCCTCCGGGATCAGTTTTCGAGACCGGTGCGCTGGCAGATCACACGGTACAGTTCTGCCGCACAGGTCTCTACCTCATTGTTGACCAATTTCAAGGTGAATTGATCCTGCTGGGCCAGTTCATCCCGGGCGATGCGCAGCCGCTCGCGGATGCTCTCTTCCGTCTCGGTCCCGCGGCCGCGCAGGCGGCGCTCCAGCTCCTCCACAGAGGGGGGCAGCAGGAACACGGTGGTGGCACCGGGGTACATCCGGCGGATGTTGGCCGCGCCGTGGACATCGATGACCATGACCACCAGTTTCCCGGCGTCCAGCCGCTTGTTGATCTCCTCCCGCAGGGTGCCGTAGTAGTTGCCGTTGAAATAGTTGTGTTCCACCACCTGATCTTCTGCGATCAGCTGCTGGAACTGCTCCTTGGTGCGGTAATAATAGTCCACTCCCTCCCGCTCACCGGGGCGGGGCGCACGGGTGGTGGCAGAGACCGTCTTTTCGATTTCCGGATGGGCCTTGCGCAGGGCGCTCACCACGCTGTCTTTTCCGGTACCGGCGGCACCGGAGACCACAAACAGATACTTTTCATTTTCCTTCATCTTACTGCTCCTCCTCTGTTACTGTTCTGCCCTCAGCCTGCCCGGCGGCACGGCCGGCCAGCGTTTCCGGCTGCAGGGCCGAAAGAACCACATGATCGGAGTCCATGATGAGTACGGCCCGGGTGCTGCGGCCATAGGAGGCATCGATGAGCATTCCCCGCTCCCGGGCCTCCTTGACCAGACGCTTGACCGGTGCCGAGTCGGGGCTGACCACAGCCACCACCCGGCCTGCACTGACCAGATTGCCAAAGCCGATGTTGATAAGCTTCATTGTTCCCTCCGATCCCTGAAAAAGCCGGTCACTCCAGATTCTGGATCTGCTCGCGGATCTTCTCGATCTCCGCCTTCATATCCACCACGATGCGTGTGATATCCAGATCCTGGCACTTGGAACCGATGGTGTTCGTCTCGCGGTTCAGTTCCTGGGTCAGGAAGTCCAGCTTGCGGCCCACCGGCTCGTCCAGCTCCAGAATGGAGCGGTACTGTGCGATGTGGCTGCGCAGCCGCACGGTCTCCTCGTCCACCGCCGTCTTGTCGCCGAAGATGGCGGCCTCGGTCAGGACACGGGCATCGTCGATGTTCCGGTCCTCCAGAATGACCTTGAGCTTTTCGTACAGGCGGTTGGTATAGGCCTCCACCCGGCCTGCGCTCAGGGTCTCCACCCGGCCCACGCACTCTTCCAGGAAGCACAGGCGGTTCTCCACGTCGGCCTTCATCTTGGCACCCTCGGCGGCCCGCATCTCCACGAAGCGGTCCAGTGCCTGGGCGGTGACGGCGGAAACGTCCTCCCACAGCTGCTCCTCGTCCACATCGGCGTGGCGGGTGGTCAGCACATCCGGGAACCGGGCGATCAGGCTGGCCGTGGTGTCGTTCTTGACCATCAGCTGCTCCGAAAGATCCCGCAGCGCCTGCTGGTAGCTCCGGGCCAGCTCCTGGTTCACCGCCACCACGGTATCGGCGGCGTCCACGTTCTGCACCGTCAGGCTCAGCTCCACCTTGCCGCGGGTCACCCGCTCGTTCAGCTGCTTTTTCAGGCGGCTGTCCATGTAGCTGCAGGTGCGCGGCATCCGGGAAGAATACTCAAAGTACCGGGAATTGACGCTGCGCAGCTCCACCGTGATCTCGCGGCCGTTGCGGACAGCAGTTCCCCGGCCAAAACCGGTCATACTCAAAATCATGCTGTTTTCCTCGTTCGACAAAGGTTTTTTGCGGACAATTTACGGTATATGTATCCGCTTTGGGGCACACAGACCCATGTTACGATACATATACTATATATTTTACTCTGCCGCCCTTTTTTTTGCAAGCAAAGCGGCGAAAAAAATCTATTTTACCCCCCTTGACAAAGAGCAGGAAGGTCGCTATACTATGCATCGTGAACAATGTTCATGTTGAGGAGGTGATCACACGAATCCGATGGCAACGTCCAAGGCGGAGATCCTGAAAACGAGCCGGGTCCTCATCCAGCAGAATGGATGGGAAGCGGTCAACATCCGTGCTGTGGCAGCAGCCTGCGGGGTATCCGTGGGATGCATCTACAACTACTTTGGTTCCAAGACCGAACTGATGAGCGCGGCGGTAGAAAGCATCTGGAGCGATATCTTCCGCCACCCGGACGACCCGGCGGTGTTTGAGGATACCCTGTCCTGCATCCGCTGGATGTACCGGCAGATGGAGTACGGCTCTGAGCAGTACCCCGGCTTCTTCACCCACCACGCGCTCGGCTTTGTGCAGCAGGATACCGCCGATGGAAAGCAGCAGATGCGGCAGACCTGGCAGCACATTCTGGATGCGCTGACCATGGTGCTGACCAGAGACAAAAAGATCCGGCCAGACGCATTTACAGAGCAGTTCACCCGCCATAAATTTGCGGGCATCCTGTTCTCCCTCATGCTTTCTGCCGTGGTGCAGCAGGATTTTGACCCCACAACGGTACTAGAGATCATCCGCAGGACCATTTATGAAGTGTAAAAAACATCCCACAGCTTTGTGGGAGTTTTTTACAGTCAAAAGTGAACAGCGTTCATGTTGAGTGCTGTGGAGTATCTCCCCCAGCATTCCACCCACGGCAGCCTGCACATCACAACGATGCAGTCCGGCTGGCAGCCGCTGACCGGATCGCGATAGAGCAGCAAACCAACCGTAAAGGAGCAACATTTTTATGAGAGCAATCATTGAGACCGTTTTCGACATCTTCTATCTGGTCGCCGTGCTGACCGTAGGCATCCGCATGATCCGCGGCAGCAAGGCTGGCACCCAGTTCCGCCTGTTCGGCCTGATGGCCGTGATGCTGGGTGCAGGTGACGCCTTCCATCTGGTGCCCCGTGCCCTGGCACTGTGCACCACCGGCCTGGAGAACTACGCTATGCCTCTGGGCCTGGGCAAGTGGATCACCTCTGTGACCATGACCGTGTTCTATGTACTGCTGTACTACGTCTGGCGCAAGCGCTACCAGATCGAGGGCCAGAAGGACCTGACCATTGCCGTGTACACCCTTTCTGCCATACGTATCGTGCTGTGCATGATGCCGCAGAACCAGTGGCTGACCAACCACACCCCGCTGACCTGGGGCATCCTGCGCAACATCCCCTTTGCACTGCTGGGCCTGCTGATCATCGTGCTGTTCTACCACAGCGCCAAGGAACACAAGGATCAGGCTTTCCGCTGGATGTGGCTGACCATCGTGCTGAGCTTCGGCTTCTATATCCCGGTGGTGCTGTGGGCAGATGTCAACCCCCTGATCGGTATGCTGATGATCCCCAAGACCTGCGCCTACGTCTGGACCGTGCTGATCGGCTACAACGCCATGAAGGCTGAGAACGGCAAGAACAACTGAGACCTGCCGGAGCGAAAAGTATAAAAACAAAAAGAAGGGGCTGCTGCATCAAATGGTGCAGCAACCCCTTCTGGTATTATGATTTAGACAGGGTGAGACTGGTTGGTGTAATCAGCGTGGTCAGCATCCACGCCCTGCTTCTTGGCATTGCGCTTCTCAAAGAACTTGGGTGCGACCTGCGGGAACATTGCGTAGGTCAGGACATCCTCTTCCTGGGTTGCCCACTTGGCAGCCTCAGCCTTCAGCTTGTCCATCTCGGGAGCCAAGGTGTCGGCAAAGCGGCAGGTGATGGGCTGCTCATCGCCCAGGATCTTTTTGGTGAACTCGGGGCTGATGAGAGCGGGAGTCTTGCCGTAGTCGCCGTGGACCAGGCCCTTGAACTCCTTGGTGACCATCTTGTAACGCTCGCCCAGGATGACGTTGAACACAGCCTGGGTGCCGACGATCTGGCTGGTGGGGGTGACCAGCGGAGGATAGCCTGCGTCCTCACGAACGCGGGGGATCTCAGCCAGCACTTCGTCCAGCTTGTCTTCCTTGCCGGCATCCTTCAGCTGCTTGAGCATGTTGGAGAACATGCCGCCGGGCACCTGATACAGCAGGGTATTGGCATCGACACCCAGAGACTTCGGGCTGATCTGACCGTTGGCGATGTACTTCTCGCGCAGCTTTGCGAAGTATGCGCGGACGACATTCAGCTGCTTCAGATCCAGACCGGTGTCATAGTCGGTGCCCTGCAGGGCTGCGACCAGGCTCTCGGTAGCCATGTGGCTGGTACCGCCGCTCAGGGGGCTCATGGCGGTATCCACGATGTCGGCACCTGCCTCGATGCCCTTCAGCAGGGACATGGAAGCCAGACCGGCGGTGTAGTGGCTGTGGATGTCCACAGGGATGGACAGGGTCTTCTTCAGCTCGCTGACCAGATCATAGCAGGTGTAGGGAGTCAGCAGACCGGCCATATCCTTGATGCAGATGGAGTTTGCGCCCATCTCTTCCAGAGTCTTTGCGTACTTGACGTAGTACTCGTTGTTGTGGACGGGGCTCAGGGTATAGCTGATGCAGCCCTGAACGTGTGCGCCTTCCTTGTTGGCTGCCTTGATGGCAGTCTGCAGGTTGCGGGGATCGTTCAGTGCATCAAAGATGCGGATGACGTCGATGCCGTTGGCAACAGACTTCTGAACAAAGTACTCGACGGCGTCATCGGCGTAGGGGCGGTAGCCCAGCATGTTCTGGCCGCGGAACAGCATCTGCAGCTTCTGGTGGGGCAGCTCCTTGCGCAGGATGCGCAGACGGTCCCAGGGATCCTCGTCGAGGAAGCGGATGCAGCTGTCAAACGTTGCACCGCCCCAGCACTCGACAGAGAAATAAGGGATCTTATCCATTTCAGGCAGGATGGGACGCATCTCATCCATCGTCATACGGGTGGCCAGCAGAGACTGGTGGGCATCACGCAGGACGACTTCCGTAATCTTGATCGGCTTTTTGGCCATGGTTGTCACCTCTTCTTCAGTTCTCAGTTCATGGAAACCAGAACGTCACCGGAGTTGACGGTGTCGCCCTTGTTGACGTTGATGGAAGCCACAGTGCCATCCTGAGGAGCAACGATCTCGTTCTCCATCTTCATGGCCTCGAGGATGACCAGAACGTCACCAGCCTTGACAGATGCACCGGCCTTGACCTTGACATCCAGGATGTTGCCGGGCATGGGAGCCTTGACGGCAACGGCACCGGCAGCACCGGCGGGAGCAGCAGCCTTGGGAGCGGCAGCAGGAGCAGCCGGAGCCTTGGGAGCAGCGGGAGCGGCAGCTGCAACGGGAGCAGCACCGGCGGCGGTCTCTTCGACGGAGACGCTGTAGGCAACGCCATTGACGGTAATATTATAGTACTTCATGGAAGGATCCTCCTGAACAAAATCGATTCGTTTTATCCTATGTACGTTTACGTTCCGAGCGGCTTACAGAGCCATGTTGCCGTGCTTCTTGGGCAGGCGGGCAGCACGCTTGGTGCTCAGCAGCTCAAAGGCAGCCACAACGCTTGCACGGGCGTTGACGGCGTCGCAGGTCATATCAGCGGCACCGCAGGCCACGGCGTTGGCAGCGCTGCACACCTCAGCGGTGTACTGGGCAGCCTTGGCGTTGGTTGCAGCAATGATGTTGTCGGAAGCGTCGATCTCTGCCTTGTACAGGACGGAGACAGCGGCGTTGGGCTCCAGAGCGCTGACGGTGCAGCCGTTGACAGCGATCTTCAGGTCTGCATTGGCCAGAGCGGTGTACACGGGGCCCACAGCCTTGCCGGCCAGCAGAGCGACCTTTGCGGTGGTGGCGTCTGCATAGGTGGCAGCCAGACGGGCAGCCTCGCGAATGCCGCCTGCGATGTCATCGGTAGCGCTGGGGACGAAGCCCTCGGTATCCACGATGGTCAGCACGGGGACGCTGAAAGCGTCGCACAGGCGGACAAAGCGGGAAGCCTTGGCCACGCAGTTGTGGCACAGCTGCTTGCCGGTGGCCACAACGCCCACGGCGTTGCCGCCGATGGTAGCGAATGCGGTGTAGACGCTCTTGCCGAAGCCTGCGTACAGCTCCACAGCGCTGTCCTTGTCGATCAGGGCAGCAGCAGCCTTCTCGGGGGCAGCACCGGTTGCCAGAACAGCGGTGGGCTGCTCGAACTCGAAGATGGCGGGGCCGGTCAGGTTGTTGGCGGGCAGCAGACCCACGATGTGGGCAGCCTTCTCGGCAGCTTCCTCAGCGGAAGCAGCCACGATGGCAGCCACACCGGCCTTGGCAGCAGCCTCAGCGGTGCCTGCGCCGGGGACCTTGTCGCCCTTGGCAGCGGAAGTGAAGGGAGCGGTGAAGAACAGCTCCGCATCCTCAGCCATGATGCAGACATCTGCATTGGCAGCGCTCAGGGCGCTGGTGCCGCCGCACACGCCGGTGACGACAGCCACCTGGGGCACGACACCGGAAACCTTGGCGATGGCAGCGTTCAGCTTTGCGCTGGCAGTCAGAACGTCCAGACCCTCGGCCAGCTTTGCGCCGACAGAGTTGTAGAACGTGACCACCGGGCAGCCCGTCTGGGCAGCCATCTCGAGGACCTTGATGTTCTTCTCGACATCCTTCACAGTGACAGCCTCGCCATTCTGGTAAACGGCGTAGGCCTGCTGACCGGCCGCATAGCCGCAGGCAGCGCTCACCGCGCCGTCCGCAAACAGTGCGGTATATTCCCCGTCATCGAAAAACTTGGCGAGGATTTCTCCTTTGTTACTCTTTGAAGCCATGGTAAGACCTCCTGCTTGTCTATTTTGAGCTTTAATTTTGAGCTTTCAAAATTAAAACTATTATACATGATATTACCGGATTTCTCAAGAGCCGACTCTCCCATTTCGCGGAAATTTTTCACAAACTTTTCCATTTCCGGCATTCCGGGGCCGGTTCGCAGCCTCTGCGGGCGCTTTTCCGGTCACTTTCTGCGGCGGGCAGCGCCGTTGTCCCGGCCCACGGGGCCCTTCGGCCGGCGGGCAGCGGCTTTGGACTTCAAGGCAGCGCTGCGGGTCTGGGCGCGGCCTTTGGCGGCAGCGGCCCGCAGACCGTTGACCTCTGCCTTGGTCAGCTCGCGGTAGGTGCCGGGCTTCAGCATGCCCAGCTTGACCACGCCCTCGGCGTTCCGCTTCAGGCGGACCACTTCCAGCCCGACGGCTTCGCACATCCGGCGGATCTCGCGGTTCTTGCCCTCTTTCAGGGTCATCTCCATGACGGTGCGGCCCGGCTCGTCGGTGACCACGTTGATGGTGCAGGGCAGGGTCTTGGTACCGTCGTCCAGCACCACGCCGGAACTCATCTTCAGGATCTGCTGCTCATCGGCCCGGGGCTGCACGGTGACCCGGTACAGCTTGGAGATGCCGCCGGAGGGGTGGGTGACGGCCTGCGCAAAGGCACCGTCGTTGGTCATCAGCAGCAGGCCCTCGCTGTCCTTGTCCAGACGGCCCACCGGGTACAGCCGGGCGGGGATATCGCTGACCAGATCCATGACCGTCTTGCGGCCCAGCTCGTCGCTGGCGGTGGTCACATAGCCGCGGGGCTTGTACAGGGCCAGATAGTACAGCTGCTGGTTCTTCTGGATATAGATGCGCTCGTCATCCACATGCAGCACATCCCGGTTGGGGTCCATCTTGTCGCCCACCTTGGCCGGATGGCCGTTGACCTTGACGCGGCCCTCGGCAATGATCTGCTCGGCGGCCCGGCGGGAACACAGCCCCTGCTCGCTCATGATCTTCTGAATACGTTCTTCTGCCATAATAGTATCTCCTTGCGCGCCTCCCGGCGCTCAAAAGCGCACTCCGGACAGGAGTGCGCAGGTTTTACCGGTGCGCAGGTGCGCACCGATCCGACTTGGTTCATTCTGCGGGCTTTTCCGCAGGGGCTGCCGCAGGCGCAGCAGGCTCTTCCTTCTTCAGCAGGGCGCTGACCTTCTCCACCAGCTCGGGGATCATGGTCAGGGCGCGGTCCACGGTATTGCTGCCGTCCGACAGCTGGATGGTGCGGACACAGCCGTCCTTCACCACCAGGAATGCCACCGGCTGGATGTTGACTCCGGCACCGGAGCCGCCGCCGAACAGGTCCTTGTTGGCGGCGTTCTTGCCGTCGAAGTCCGTGCCTGCCGAGGCGAAGCCGAAGCTCACCTTGGACACCGGCAGGATGGTGGTGCCGTCCTCGGTGGTGATGGGCTTGCCCACGATGGTGTTGGAATCCACCATCTGACGGACCTTGTC